>NZ_JBFBGL010000034.1:0-94662 GCF_040684635.1 Amycolatopsis sp. NPDC089917
GCGTGCTGGCCTTAGGCGGGTTGTGCACGAAGGTGACGTCGGTGTGCCACTGGTTCGCGCGGCCCTGCTCGCTGTCGACCGGCAGGATGGCGGGTGCCAGAGGGAGCGCGGGCAGCGGGGGAGCAAGGGACCTTTGCTATCGCCCCAGCACCGGCAAGGCGTCAGGCAGCGCTCTGATCAGGGCGTTTGTGGTACGAGTCGACGTACTCCTGCCCCGAGAGCTCCAGGATCGCGTACATGATCTCGTCGGTCACCGAACGCCGGATCGCCGGCGACGAGTCCTGCCCCTCGTACCGCGAGAAGTCCAGCGGCTCGCCGTAGGTGACCGTGATCTTCGCCCGCCGCGGGATCCGCTTCCCCTCGGGCTGCAGGTTCTCGGTGCCCGAAAGCGCGACGGGGACGACCTTCGCGCCGGTCGCCAGTGCCAGGGCCGCGACGCCGGTGTGG
Source organism: Amycolatopsis sp. NPDC089917 (assembly GCF_040684635.1). NCBI lineage: Bacteria > Bacillati > Actinomycetota > Actinomycetes > Pseudonocardiales > Pseudonocardiaceae > Amycolatopsis > Amycolatopsis sp. NPDC089917. Next base: position 448 of record NZ_JBFBGL010000034.1, read on the forward strand.
CCGCGGTGCAGCCGCCCGTCCAGCGAGCGGGTGCCCTCGGGGTAGATCGCGAACGCGCCGCCCGCGTCGAGCACCTTCCGCGCCGCTTCCAGCGCGGCGAGACCGGCCTGCGCGTTGCCGCGTTCGACCGGGACGTAGCCGAGACCGCCCAGGAAACCGGCCATCAGTTTGCCCTTGAGCCCGCGGCCGGTGAAGTACTCCGCCTTGCCTAGGAATTTGACCTGCCGCATCGCCGTGAAAGTGATCACGCCGGTGTCCAGGGCCGCCCGGTGATTGGGCGCGAGCAGCACCGGGCCGGTGGCGGGGATGTTCTCCACGCCGCGGATCTCGGGGCGGTACAGCGCCCTGACCAGCGGACCCAGCACGAAACGGACGAGCAGCGGTAGCAAGGTTCCTCCATCGACAAGGTGTCGGACTCCAGCATGGCACGATCACTACTCATGAGTTGGTTCGAGCGGCGCACGTGGCAGAACCCCGGTTGGACGCTCGACGACATCGTCGCTGCGAAGGGTGACCGGACGGTTTCGGTCGTGCTACCGGCACTCGACGAAGAGGACACCGTCGCCGAGGTCGTCGGCACGGTCCGCCCGCTGCTGGGCACGGTCGTCGACGAGCTGATCGTGATGGACTCCGGATCCACCGACGCGACCGCCGAACTCGCCGAGCGGGCGGGCGCGCGGGTGGTGCACCGCGAGGACGTGCTCCCCGAGCTGCCGCCGGTGCCGGGCAAGGGCGAGGTGCTGTGGCGCTCGCTGGCCGCGACGACCGGCGACGTCGTCGTGTTCCTCGACTCCGACCTCGTCGACCCGGACCCGGCGTTCGTGCCGACCCTGCTCGGGCCGCTGCTCTGCGAAGAAGGCGTCCATCTGGTCAAGGGCTTCTACCGGCGGCCCCTGCGGCTGGAAAGCAGTGGCGGCGGCCGGGTCACCGAGCTGCTGGCGCGACCGGTCCTCTCGGCGCTGCGCCCGTCGCTCTCGGGGCTCATCCAGCCGCTGGGCGGCGAGTACGCCGCGACGCGCGAGTTCCTCGAGTCAGTGCCCTTCGCGGCCGGGTACGGCGTCGAGATCGGGCTCATCCTCGACGCCGAAGCGCGCTACGGCCTCGAAGGGCTAGCGCAGGTCAACCTCGGCGTACGCAAGCATCGCAACCGTTCGCTGCTTCAGCTGGGCGTGATGGCCCGGCAGATCCTCGGGACGGCGCTCGCGCGCTGCGGCATCAAGTCCGACGACCCGGCCCAGCTCACCCAGTTCGCGCAGGTGGGTGACGAATGGCTGCCGGAGGTGGCCGAGGTGTCGGTCAGCGACCGGCCGCCGATGCGGGAAGTCCGCGGCCTAACCGAGTCGTAGGACCTCGTCGAACCCCGCCACGTGTGCTTCGCGGTGCGTCACCAGGACGACGGTGCCGGGGGTGGCCGCGAGGACGTCCGCCAGGACGGCGTCGCCGTGCTCCGGGTCCAGCCCCTCGACGGGCTCGTCCAGCACCAGGATCGGCGGCGCCGAGAGCACTGCTCTCGCGAGGACGAGCCGCTGACGCTGCCCGCCCGACAACGCGTCGCCGTCGGAGCCGACTTCGCGATCCAGCGGCAGGTCGAAACCGGCCGTCTCGCAGGCGGCGAGCAGTTCCACGCCCGAAGCGCCGGGCTTCGCGAGCAGCAGGTTCTCCCGGACCGTCGTGTGGAAGACATGCGCGTCCGCGAGCGCGCCGGAGACCACCGACGGCAGCAGCGCCGGGTCGTACTCGTCGAGCGCGCGACCGTTGAGCGACACCCGGCCGGACGTCGGTGACACGGACCCCAGCAGGACGTTCAGCAGCGTCGTCTTCCCGGCCCCGCTCGGCCCCAGGATCCCGACGCGCTTGCCCGGCGGCAGATCGAGGTCGACGCCGTCCAGCGCCGGAGCCCGGCCTTCGAAGTGAACGCCGACCCCTTCGAGTCGCAGGTGCCCCGGCTCGGGAACCGCGCTGCCCCGCGCGGGCGAAGGCTCGGTCAGCAACGCGCGCACCCGCTCCGCCGACGCCCGGACCTCGACCCAGCGCTGCGCGGCCGCGGTCAGCGGGAGGACCAGCTCGAACACGGCCAGCGCCCCCAGTGCCAGCGCGGCCGTCAGCGGCGCCGAAACCCCGGCGGTCAGCGCGATCGCGACGCAGGTCAGCAGCTGGACGAGCAGCCCGGCCGCGGACAGCGGGCTGGTCCGGTTCGCCGTCGCCCGGTCCCGGACGGCGAGCGCGTCGACGGCGGAGTGCGCCGCGTCCACAGTGGACTCGTGGACGCCGTACGCGATCAGCTCCCGGCGCCCGGTGATCAGCTCGACCGACCGTTCGGCGAGGTCGGCCCGTGCCGGAGCGCTCTTCTCCGCCGCGTCGCGCGTGATCCGCACGCACAGCCACGGCAATCCGATCCCCGCGACCGCGAGCCCGAGTGCCAGGACGAGTCCGGCCACCGGACTGAAGACGAGCGCGATCGTGGTCGACACCGCGCCCACGAAAGCGGCGACACCGGCGGGCAGCAGGCAACGCAGGATCGCGTCCTGCACGGCGTCCACATCGGACACCAGCCGCGTGACGAGGTCCCCGCCGGAATGCCGGGAAACCCGGTGCGGCAGCAACGAGGTGTACACGCGGGTCCGCAGGGCGCCGAGGTACCGCAGGACGACCTCGTGCCCGGCGAGCCTTTCCGCGTACCGCAGCCCGCCGCGCAGCAGCGCCAGCGTCCGGACGGCGACGATCGCCACCGTGAGCGACGCCAGCGGCGGCTGCTCGGCCGCCTTCAGCAGCAGCCACGCGGCCGTGGCCATCAGCGCCACCCCGGCCAGCTCCGCCCCGGCCGCGATCAGCCCGGCCCGGACCAGCCGGACGACGTCCTTTGTGGACACACCCCAGACGTTCACACCAGTTCCCGTTCTCTTACGGCGCCTTCGCGGACTTCGAGGACGCGGGTGGCCAGCTCGGCCATCGCGGGCCGGTGGGCCACCAGCACCGCGGTCCGGCCGGTGAGCAGTTCACGGGTCGCGCCGAGCACGGCCGCTTCGGTGCCCGCGTCGAGCCGCGCGGTCGGTTCGTCGAGCAGTGCCAGCCCCGCTTCCGTGCGCGCCAGTGCCCTGGCGAGGCCGAGCCGTTGCCGTTGCCCGGCGGAAAGCGGCGCGCCCAGTTCGCCGATCCGCGTCCGGTAGCCCTCCGGCAGTCCGCGCACGACCTCGTCGAACGCCGCCGCGCGGGCCGCCGCCTGGACGTCCGGCACTCCGCCCATGGCGATGTTCTCCTCGACGCTCCCGGTGAACAGCGTCGGCCGTTGCGGCACCCACGCCGTCCCGGCCCGCCACGCGGCCGGATCCAGTTCGCGCAGGTCGACCCCGTCGACGAGGACCCGGCCGGACGTCGGCGTGACGAAGCCCAGCAGCACCGCCAGCAGCGTGCTCTTCCCGGAACCGCTGGGGCCGACGAGCGCGACGTGCTCACCGGGCTCGATCGTCATGTCCACTTCGGACAGTACGGTCTCGTCGCCGTACGCGACGCTCACCTTCTCCAGCACGATCCGCGGCGCACCGCGCCGGGTCACCCGCGCACCGCGGACGACGTCCTCCGAAGGGGCCGTCAACGCCTCCCTCAGCGTGGCGAGCCCTTCCGCGCTGGCGTGGAACTTCGCCCCGGCCGCCCGCAGCGGCAGGTACGCCTCGGGCGCGAGCAGCAGCACCAGCACCGCGGTGTGCACGACCATCCCGCCTTCCAGCAGGCGGAACCCGATCGGCACCGCCACGAGCGCCACCGAGAGCGTCGCCACCAGTTCCAGTACCAGCGCGGACAGGAACGCGACCCGCAGCGTGCGCATCGTCGCGTCCGTGTGCGCGTCCGCCATCGCCCGCACCGTCTTCGCCTGCGCCTCGGCGCGGCCGAACACCTTGAGCGTGCCGAGCCCGCGCACGACGTCGAGGAAATGCCCGCCCAGCTGGGAAAGCAGCCGCCACTGCTTGGCGGTCTTCGCCTTCGTGTGCTGCCCGACCAGGATCGCGAACACCGGGATCAGCGGGAGCGTCGCGGTGATGATCAGCGCCGACGACAGATCCGCGGCGAACAGCCGGACGACCACCGCGACCGGCACGATCGCCGACAGCACCAGCGTCGGCAGGTAGCCGGTCAGGTAGGCGTCGCCCGCGTCGATCCCCTTGGTCACCAAGGTCGCGACCTCGCCGGGATTCTCCGCTTCCGCGCCGAGAAGCCGTTTGCGCAGCGTGGCCTTGACCGTCGCCGCGAACCGGCCGCCGAGGGAGCCCTGGACGCCCGCGAGCACCACCCGGGCCGCGATGGCGGCCACGAGGGTCCAGGTCACGCCGCCGCCGGTGAGCAGCGTCGCGAGCCCGTCCGCCTGGACGAGGATCGCCACGGCGGTCAGTGTTCCGAGGACGCCCAGCACACCGAAATGGCGTCGCAGTCCGGGAAGGGGAGGCATGTCGGGCTCCTAGAAGTGCAGCAGCGAACGGTGGTCGACCCGGACGTCGTGCCTGCGCCAGGTCACCCACTGCACGGCGGCGATCGCCACCAGCGCGGGCGGCAGGACGAAGGTGAGCAGGCCGAGCATCTCGGCGCTGGTGGCCGCTTCCGTCAGGCTGAGGGAGAACCCACCGTCCACAGAGGACGTCAGCGCGTCCGGCAGGCGCAGGGTCCCGACGGCCAGCACCGGCGACGCGGACAGGACCATCGTGGCGACCAGCGCCGCCTTGTGCCGCCCGGCACGCAACGCCGCGGACGCGACGCCCAGCGCGCCGAACGCCAGCACGATCGCCGGCACCACGGACCACGACGCGGAGGTCTCGAAGACACCCCAGACGACCGCCACGACCAGGAACGCGAGCGCGGGAGCGAGGAGCGCCTTGGCGATCCGGTTCGCGCGGGCGGTGAATTCGGCGGGGGCCCGCACGGCGAGGAAGGCCGCTCCCTGCAAGGCGAACAGCGCGACGAACCCCGCGCCCCAGAGCAGCGCGTACGGACTGAACACCGCGAGGACGTCACCGGCCGGCTTCCCGGAAGCGTCGAGCGGGAGGCCGAGGACGAGGTTGCCGAGGAACACGCCCCACGACACCGCCGTCACCCAGGCACCGACGGTGATCGCCAGCGTCCAGGCGCCGCGGCCCGCGTCCGGCCGCCTGCTGCGCAACTGCACCGCGGCGGTGAACGTGACCAGCCCGAGCAGCAGCGCGACGACCGGGAGGTACGCCCCGGAGAACACTTTCCCTTCCAGATGCGGGAAAGCGCCGAACAGGACGCCGACCGCGGCCACCAGCCAGACCTCGTTGGCCAGGAAGAACGGGCCGAAGGCGCCGAGCACGCGCCGTCGTCCGGCCTCGTCACGGCTGAGCCTGCCCAGCAGCATCCCGACGCCGTAGTCGTAGCCGGCCAGCGCGAAATAGCCCGAGATCAGGAACCCGAGCACACACCACCAGAGGATCACCATCGGTCAGACTCCGCTCAGGACGGGAAGTTCGGCGCGAGGCGCGATCGCCTCTTCTTCGGATTCCGGGCCGCGTTTGGCGACCCGTGACATCAGCACCCAGTCGGCGATCGCGAGCGCCGCGAACAGCACCGTGAACGCGATGAAGGAGAACAGGATCTGCCCCGCCGGGATCGACGCGACGGCGTCGGCGGTGGTCAGCCTGCCCCGGATCAGCCACGGCTGGCGGCCGATCTCCCGGACCAGCCAGCCGGAGATCGCGGCGAAGAACGGCAGCGGGATCGCCAGCACCATCACGTACAGCAGGGGCCGCGCCCTGGTGATCCAGTTCCGGAACAGCAGCAGCGTGCCGAGGATCGAGGCGAGGAAGGCGACGAACCCGATCTGGATCATCAGCCCCAGCGGGGCGCCGACCAGCGGTTCCGGCGTTTCGAGCTTGCCGGGGTGGTACTCGCCGAGCGGGCCGAACTGGGCGAAGCCGAAACCGATCACCATCGTGCTGCCCACCAGCGAGGTGAGGACGCCGATCCGCATCGACCGCCGGAAGAACTCGATCTCCTTGGTGCGCTTGATGAAGTGGTACGCGCTGACGCCGACCACGAAGAAGCCGCCGGTCATCAGCGCGGCGCTCAGCACGTGCGGCAGCGACATCGCCAGCGCCGGGTTGGTGAACAGCGCGCCGAAGTCGTCGAGCTTCAGCACGCCGTTCTCGACGTGGGTGCCGACCGGGTTCTGCAGGAACGAGTTGGCCACCATGATGAACAGCGCCGAGGCGTACGCGGTCAACGTGACCAGCCAGATCAGCGCCAGGTGGACCCACTTGTTCAGCCGGCCCCAGCCGAAGATCCAGAGCCCCAGGAAGGTCGATTCGGCGAAGAACGCCACCAGCGTCTCGATGGCCAGCGGCGCGCCGAAGACGTCGCCCGCGACCGCGGACAGGCCGGTCCAGGTCAGTCCGAACTGGAATTCCATCACGATTCCGGTGACGATCCCCAGCGCGTAATTGATCACGTAAAGCTTGCCCCAGAAGCGGGTCATCCGCGGCAGTTCGGGTTTTCCGCCGAACGCGGAGCGTGTCTGCATCACCGCGACGAGTGTCACGAGCCCCAGTGTGAGCAGTACGAACAGGAAGTGGAACGAGGTCGTCGTCGCGAACTGGAGTCTCGCGATCGGGAGTGCGTCCATGCCGATGCACTGTATACGTAGTCTGCCTACATGTAGCCACAAAATCTATGAAATCGGGGCGATCTCGGGGTAATTCCCTGAGGTGACCAGTGGAAAGACCTGACTACCCTGTGGGTCGGCGATGTGTAGACTGTCTATCTATGAAGGCCGACAGCCTGCGCGGGCACCTCGACGCGTTGCTCCTCGCCGTCCTCGACGGCCGGAAGCTCCACGGGTACGCCATCATCGAGGCGCTTCAGCTCCGCAGCGACGGTGCGCTCGACCTGCCGACGGGCACCGTCTACCCGGCGCTTCGCCGGTTGGAGCGCGCCGGGTTCCTCGCCAGCGAATGGGACGTCGTGTCCGGCCGCAAACGTCGTACGTACAAGCTCACCCGCTCCGGGCAGAAGGCCTTGGCGGCGGAACGGGCCGAGTGGCAGGAGTTCACCACCGTGATAGGTGGTGTCCTCGGGGGGAGCACGGCATGAGCGCGATCGAGGCCTACATCGGCGACCTCGACAGACGGTTGAGCGGGTCGGCGGGGGCCAAGACCGATCTGCTCACCGAGGCCAGGGACGGACTGGTCGACGCGGCCGAGGCGTATCGCGAGGGCGGCGCCGAGGAAGCGGAAGCCGAACGTCGGGCCGTCGCGGACTTCGGGCCCGCCGCCGTGATCGCCCGCGAGTACCAGGCCGAACTGGCGTTGCGCGCCGACATCGGCACCTTGTGGAAGGTCATCATCGCGGTCCCGCTGATCCAGGTGGGCTGGGAACTGGCACGGATCTGGAGCTTCGGTGACTGGAGCCGGGCGGGGAAGCCGATCCCGGAGTGGTACGTCTCCGTCATCGAACTCTTCGGCGTCCTGGTCGTCGTTTCGCCCGTGATCGGAGTGGTCGCGCTCTTCGGCACCCGCCGGCTGGGGCGCAGGCTCGACAGCGTGCGGCTGGCGAAGGTGACGCGGTGGACGGTGGGCGCCGCGGCGATCGCGAACCTGCTGGCACTGCTGCTGCTCACGGTGGGCACGTCGGTCCTCGATCCGGCCAGGCTGAACGTGAGCCTGCCGTGCGACCTGGTGGCCCTCGGCTGGGCGGCGTTCAGTTTCTGGCTGCTCTCACCGGCTTTCCGGTCGCGGGCCCTGGTCGCCGCATGAACGCCATCGAGGCCTACATCGGTGACCTGGACCGGCGGCTGAGCGGGTCGGCGGGGGCGAAGGCCGATCTGCTCACCGAGGCGCGGGACGGCCTGATCGACGCGGCCGAGGCATACCTCGCGGGCGGCGTCGACGAGGCGGAAGCGCAACGCCGGGCCGTCGCGGACTTCGGTCCCGCCGACCTCATCGCCCGTGATTACCAGGCGGAACTGGGATTGCGGCGCGACATCCGCGTCCTCTGGGAGCTGATCGTCGGGGTCCCGCTGCTGATCCTCGCCTGGGATCTCGCGCGCGTGCTGAGCTCCGGCGACTGGTCGAGGCTCGGGCAGCCGCCGTCCTGGTACCACCGTGCGATCGGCACGGCCGACACCCTCGCGGCGTTGTCCCCGATGGTCGCGATCGCCGGGCTGATCGCGGCACGGCTGCTTTCGCGGCGGCAAGACGGTCCGCCCGTCGCTCGTGTGGTGTCGTGGTCCCTGGCCGGGGCGCTGGGGCTGAACCTGCTCGCGGTCGCGACGTACGGCGGCGCGACCGGGCTGGTGGAGCCCGCCCGCCTGATCGTCAGCGTGCCGTGCGCGGCCCTGTCCGCGACGTGGATCCTTTTCAGTACGCGGCTCACGTTCGCCGCGCGGAGTCGGAGAGCGACGGCATGACGGTGATCGAGGCCTATCTCGGTGAGTTGCGCACGCGGCTGGACGGCCCCGTGACGGCGAAGCGGGATTTGCTGCGCGAGGCGCGCGACGGGCTCAACGACGCCGCCGACGCCTATCGCGAGGGCGGCTGGAGCGAGCACGACGCGCAGCGGCGCGCCGTCGAGGATTTCGGGCCGGTGCACCTGATCGCCCGGGACTACCAGGCCGAACTGGGGATGCACAGCGGGACGCGGACGCTCTGGAAGCTGATCCTCGGCGTGCCGATGATGCAGCTCGCCTGGGAGTTCGCCCGCAAATGGACCTTCGGCGATTGGTCGCAGCTGGCGCCGACCCCGGGCTGGTACCGGTACATCGCCCAGTTCACCCATGGTTCGGTGTTCATCGTGCCGGTGCTGGGAGTGATCGCCCTCGTCTGCATGCGGTGGCTCTCCCGGCGGATGGACGGCGTCAAACTGGTCAAGAGCGTCAGCGTGCTGATCGGCGAGGCCGTCGGGCTGAATCTGCTTTCGGTGGCGTTACTGGTGATCGCCACCGGGCTGATCGACGCTTCGAGGCTGTTCCTGTCGGTGCCGTGCGGCATCCTGATGGTCCTCTGGGTGGTGCTCAGCGTGCGACTCGCGTTGCTGGCGCGACGATCGTGGCGTTCGTGTGCCACGATCGTGGCGTGACGACCGCCCTGATCTATCTCGTAGTCATGCTGCTGGTGGCCGCGGTGGTGTTTTTGCTGGCCGCCGTGGTGTTCGGCAGGGGCGAGGAGCTCGCCCCGCTGCCGCCCGGCAGTTCGCCGACCAGGCTGCCCGCCGAGGACCTCACCGCCGAGGACGTCCACGCCGTCCGCTACCAGATGGTGCTGCGCGGCTACAAGATGTCCGAAGTGGACTGGGTGATGCGGCGGCTCGGCGTCGAGATCGAGGAACTGCGCGCCAAGGTGGCCGAGCTGGAGGCCGAGCGCGAGGGCGCCAGGTGACCGATGTCGTCGTCTCGGTCGACGTCGCGGTCCCGGCCGGGACGGCGTGGCTCGCCCTGACCGACTGGGAACGCCAGGGCGAATGGATGCTCGGCACCGAGGTCAAGGTCGTCGAGGGCAACGGGCGCAGCGTGGGCTCGAAGCTGTCGGCCTTCACCGGCGTCGCCGGGATCGGGTTCACCGACACCATGGAGATCACCAGCTGGGAGCCGCCGCTGCGGTGCGTCGTGAAGCATCTCGGCAAGATCGTGCAGGGCACCGGGGTGTTCCAGGTGATCGAGAAAGGGCCGCACGCGTCGACGTTCGTCTGGGCGGAGCATCTGCGGCCGCCGTTCGGCGTCGTCGGGCGGCTCGGCTGGCCGGTCGCGAAACCGGGGTTCGAACTGGGACTGCGGCTGTGCCTGCAGAAATTCGTGAAGTACGCGGAGGGGTACCGGGTTGGCTGAGGCGGGTCTGCTGGGGGCGGACGGGATCAAGCGGTGTTCGTGGGGCAACTCGGCCTCGGACTACGTCGAGTACCACGACACCGAATGGGGAGTCCCGCTCCACGGCGACGAAGAACTGTACGAGCGCCTGTGCCTGGAGTCCTTCCAGTCCGGGCTCTCGTGGATCACGATCCTCCGGAAGCGGGAGTCGTTCCGGAAGGCGTTCGCCGGATTCGTGCCGGAGAAGGTCGCCGTCTTCACCGACGACGACGTTTCCCGGCTCATGGACGACGCGTCGATCGTGCGGAACCGGGCGAAGATCCTGGCGGCGATCAACAACGCGCGCGCGATCTCGGAACTGGACGGCTCGCTGGACGACCTGCTGTGGTCCTTCGCGCCTTCCTCACACGCCCGGCCGCGGCGGATGGCGGACGTCCCGGCGATCACCGACGAGTCGAAGGCGATGGCGAAGGAACTCAAGAAGCGCGGCTTCGTGTTCCTCGGGCCGACGACGTGCTACGCGCTAATGCAGGCGACGGGGATGGTCGACGACCACGTGAAGGACTGCTTCCGGGCCGCTTAAAGCGCTCCCAGGTCCCTCGCCAGCCGTTCCAGCGGCCGGTAGGTGCCGTCGAGCTCGATCACCCCGCCGTTGTCCAAGGTGATGAAGCACTTCGCGACGTAGGCGAAGGGGATGAAGTTCAGCCAGTGCTCGACGCTTTTGTAGCGCACTTGGCGGACTCGGGCCGCTGGGACGACATACCGGACTTTGCGACCGTGGACCTCGGCGAAACCGCCGGTGAAAAGGTAGATGCCGCCGTCGAGGCGCCTTCGCGTGGAGACGCACCACGTGAGGAACAGCGGAGGCCAGAGGAACAGCAGGATGCCGAGCGTCGTCGTCGGGTCGCTTTCCCGGATCCCCAGGACCAGCGCGCCCACGAGCGGGGCGAAGGCGACGAAGGTGCCGATGACGCCTGGGCGGCGTCGGTAGCGACGGACGTACTCGCCGAGTCGGTGCTCGGCGGCTTGCGCCTTGAGGTGGGGCGGGATCACGGCGGAACGCTAGCCGCGGCGGTCCGGTACCGGTCCCGGATGTCATGAAAGGGTCGTTCAGGACGTTTTCCGTCCTGAACGACCCTTTCATGACATTTCCGGGAAGGGGGTTACTTGCCCTGGAAGGCCGGCTTGCGCTTGCCCACGAACGCCTCCACCGCTTCGGTGTGGTCGGCGGTCGCGCCCAGCGCGGACTGCGCGGCGTCCTCGGCGTCCAGCGCCTCTTCGAGCGTGGACTCGGCGGCGACGGACAGGACGTTCTTGATCTTCGCGTAGGCCACCGTCGGGCCGGACGCGAGCTTCGCGGCGATCTTCTGCGCGCGGGCGGCCAGTTCCTCGTCCGGGACGACCTCGCCGACCAGGCCCAGCGTCAGCGCTTCGGCGGAGCCGACCGTCCGCGCCAGCAGCATCAGTTCGGCCGCGCGGCCGAGACCGATCAGCCGCTGGAGCGTCCACGACGCACCCGAGTCCGGACCGAGGCCGACGTTCGCGAACGCCATCAGGAAGTTCGCCGACGTCGCCGCGATCCGGAGATCGCTCGCGTAGGCGAAGGCGGCGCCCGCGCCGGCCGCGGGGCCGTTCACCGCGGCGATGACCGGCTTCGGCATCCCGACGATGGCCTTGACGATCGGGTTGTAGTGCTCCTTGACCGTGTGTAGCGGCGCCGGGTCACCCGCTTGCAGCAGCCCGACGTGCTCCTTCAGGTCCTGCCCGGCGCAGAACGCCTTGCCGGAACCGGTGAGGACGACCGCGCGGACACTGTCGTCGGCCGCGGCCTCGGTCAGGCCCGCCAGCAGCAGTTCCTTGAGTTCGACGGTCAGCGAGTTGTACGCCTCGGGCCGGTTCAGCGTGAAGGTGCGCACGCCATCGGCGTCGGCGGTCAGCAGAACGTCGGATGTGGTCACGGGATCTCCTAGTCGGCGAAACTGCGGTCTGAGACCGAGTCTTTCAGCCTCGCGAGCCGCATACCAGCACCGATACGGCGGCAAAAGATCGGTCCGCGTTCGCGCTCGGCCGCTGATGAGGGACAATGGACAGTAGACCCGGCTGGCTTTGACGAGCGCGACCCGGGCGCGCCGGTTGAGACGGAGGGAGCACGCTATGGCGGCCATGAAGCCCCGGACCGGAGATGGTCCCCTCGAAGTGACTAAGGAGGGGCGGGGCCTCGTGATGCGCGTACCACTCGAAGGTGGTGGGCGCCTCGTCGTCGAACTCTCCGCGGAAGAAGCGAAGGATCTCGGCGCGGCCTTGCAGGAGGTCACCGGCTGAGCCGGACCGCACCAACGTTCAACCACCCGCACCCCGGTCTCCCCTCGGAGGCCGGGGTCGCGGTTCATCTGCGCCCGGAGGTCGCTCACTGTGCGTAACCCGCTACCCCCCGTTCCGGGGAAGCTGCTCGAAATCGAGGTCTCGGACGACCTGCGGCGCGGTACGCCGCTGGCCACGCTGATCGCGACGCCGTCCGAAGAGGACGGTGACGCCGGACTCGCCGAGATCGGCGGCGTGCGGCCCTCCGGCAAGGCCGGCGACGTGCGGACCGTGCCGACCGGCGGCATCCGCTGGCTCGCCGGGGTCGGCGACGGCGAACCACGGCAGTACCGCAAGGCCGGTGCCGCGCTGGTCCGCGCCGTGTCGGCGGCGCTGGAAGAGGACGTCAAGGCGGGCCAGAAGGCGTTCCGCTCCTTCGCCGTCGAACTGCCCGAAGACGCGGGCGCCGAACACCTCGAAGAACTCGCGTTCGGGCTGCTGCTCGGCGGCTACCGGTTCACGGTGACGGCCGAGGAGCCGAAGCCGAGCCTGCGGAGCGTGCGGTTGCTCACCCGCCACGAGCGCGCCGTGCCCGCGTACGACAAGGCGCTGGAGCGGGTCCGCGAACTCGCCGCGGCCGCCGCGTTCGCGCGCGACCTGGCGAACACGCCGTCGAACATCAAGACCCCCGCGTGGCTCGCGGACACGGCCGCGCGCGCGTCCGGCGGCGTCCCGAACCTGAACGTGACGGTCCGGGACGAGAAGTGGCTGGCCGAGCAGGGCTTCGGCGGCGTCCTCGCGGTCGGCGGCGGTTCGGCCGCGCCGCCGCGGCTGATCGAGCTGGAGTACCGGCCGCGCGGGGCTTCGACACATCTGCTGCTGGTCGGCAAGGGCATCACCTTCGACACCGGCGGTCTGTCGATCAAGCCCGCCGACGGCATGCACCTCATGCGCACCGACATGGCGGGCGGCGCGGCGATCATCGCCGCCGTCCGCGCGATCGCGGCGCTGCGCCTGCCGGTCCGGGTGACCGGGCTGGTGCCCGCCGCCGAAAACCACGTGTCCGGTTCGTCGTACCGGCCCGGCGACATCGTCCGGCACTACGGCGGCAAGACGACCGAGGTCGGCAACACCGACGCCGAGGGCCGCATGGTCCTGGCCGACGCGCTCGCCTACGGCCTCAAGAAGCACAAGCCGGACGCCGTGATCGACGCGGCGACGCTGACCGGCGCCATGAAGGTCTCGCTCGGCGTCCGGACCGGCGGCGTGTTCGCCACCGACGACGTGCTCGCGGAGCGGGTCACGAAGGCGGGCGAGCGGGTCGGCGAGGCGTGGTGGCGGATGCCGCTGCTGGAGGACCTTGCCGAGACCGTGCAGGGTTCGCTCGGCGACATCCGGCAGGCGCCGGGTGGCCCCGGCGGCATCGTCGCGGCGCTGTTCCTGCGGGAGTTCGTCGGCGACGTGCCGTGGGCGCATCTCGACATCGCCGGCCCCGCGCGGGCCGACAAGACCTACGCCGACGTCGTGCCGGGAGCCACCGGGTTCGCGGCACGGACGCTGGTCGAAGTGGTCGCTTCCTACGCCTGACCTGCGGTTTACCTGCGGGGCGGTAGCAAGGGACCTTTGCTGTCGCCTCGCGGGCGCACCCGCGGCATGGGCTGGGTCGGCGCGTCACCGGCGTGCGCGGTGAGCCGGCGGGCGATCCCGGTCGCGGGGCCTCGCAGGTACCGGAACACGAGCCACGCCGTCACGGAGCCGAGGACGAGTCCGGCGAGAACGTCGTGCGGATAGTGCGCGCCGACGAAGACCCGGGAGAAGCCCATCACCAGGGCGCCCGGGAGTACCCAAGGCGCGAGCCGTCGCCAGGCGAGTGCCAGCCCGACGGCGGCCGCCGCGGCGATCGTGGAGTGGTTGCTCGGGAAGGACCAGTCGCCGACCGGCGGGCAATCGACGAGCGTGACGAGGTTCCGGCACGGCCGGTCCTCTTGGATCACGCTCTTCGCCGCTTCGCTGATCAGGTACGCGATCGCGGTCGCGGCGGGGACCAGCAGCGCCACCGCGATCCGGGTGGGCGAGGTGCGGGCCCGCCAGAGGACCCAGGCCATCAGGCCGGCGAAGATCAGCAGTCCCGCGTCGGTGAACAGGACGCCTGAAGCCTGAAGCCAGCTGGGGCTGTCGCCCGCCAACTCCACGATGTCGTCGTACATTCACCCGAAGTTAGCGAAAACAACAGCCTCGCCGCCTTGCGCTAACGGCATTCGCCGCCCTGACGATCGTCAGGGGCGTCGCGCGCGGACCCGCTCCCGGAACCGCAGCACGGCCGGCGGCAGGACGACGTCCTTGCGCCACGCCAGCCCGATGGTCCGTCCCACCGGTGGCACCAGCGGGACTTCGGCGACACCCGCCGGGCTGCCGGGTTCGAACCGGGGGAGCAGCGCCACGCCGAGCCCGGCCGCGACCAGCCCGCGGACCGTGTCGGACTCCTGGCCCTCGAAGGCGATCTTCGGCTCGAAACCGGCCGCGGCGCACAGTTCGTCCGTGATCGTGCGGAGGCCGTAGCCGGTCTCCAGCAGGACGAACTTCTCGTCCTTGAGGTCTTCGATGGCGGCGTTGGGCCGGTCGGCGAGGCGGTGCGACGTCGGGACGGAGAGAAAGATCTCCTGCTCGGAGAGCACGGCCGTGTCGAGCAGCGGATCGTCGACGGGGGCGGGCGCGAGCAGCGCGAGGTCGAGCTCGCCGCTGGTCAGCCTGTCGACCATGTCCTGCCGTGAGCCCTGGACCAGGGTGAACCGGACTCCCGGGTGGTCCGCGCGGTAGTCGCGGAGCAGGGTGGGGACCAGCGACCGGCCGAGCAGATGCAGGAAGCCGAGGACGACGTGCCCGGATTCGGGGTCGACCTCTTCCCGGGCTTGGCGGACCCCGGCGTCGACGTCGGCGAGGGCGCGTTCGGCGGCGTCGGCCAGCAGCTCGGCGGCCCGGGTGAGCCTGATGCCGCGGCCGTCGGGGACCGTCAGCGGGGCGCCGAGGGCGTCGCCTAGTGCCGAGATCCGGCGGCTTACCGTGGGCTGCGGGACACCGAGCAGTTCGGCCGCGCGTGTGACGTTCGTCGTGCGGCGCAGTGCGGTGAGCAGCGCGAGCTGGGGGGCTAGCTGGGCAGTCATCCTTTCATTCAGCACGGTATCGATTGTGGCAGATAATCGTATTAGACGTATTGATTAGCCAGGCTTAGCTTCAAGATCGTGTCTGCCACCGGAACCACCCGCCGGGTGACCATCGCCGTCGCCGCGGCCGGGATCTCCTCGTTCGCCCTGCTCTACGCGCCGCAGCCGGTGCTGCCACAGCTGGCCGAGCAGTACCACCTCGATCCCGGTGGCGCTTCGCTGGCGGTGAGCGTCGCGACCGGCGCGCTCGCGATCGCCGTGCTGCCGATCGCGGCGCTGTCCGAGGTCGTGGGACGGCGTCCGGTGATCGTCGCCTCGGTGGTCGCGTCGGTCGTGTTCGGATTCCTGCTGCCGCTGGCGCCCAGCTATCCGGCGCTGCTCGTGCTGCGGGCGCTGCAGGGGATCGCCATCGCGGGATTTCCCGGAGTGGCCGCGGCCTACCTCGCGGAACGGCTCGGGAAAGCCGGGCTCGCGGCGGCGGTGGGCGCGATGATCGCCGGGAACACCGTCGGCGGCATGATCGGGCGGCTCGCGGCCGGGTTCACGGCGGGTCCGTTCGGCTACCACGGCGCGTTGATCGTCGTCGCGGCGATCGGCCTGGTCTGCGCGGTGGTCACGGTGCTGGCGCTGCCGCCGGGGGAGCAAGGGACCTTTGCTGTCACTTCGGCGGATCAGCCCAGGTCAGAGCGGCTCCGCGAGCAAGGACGGGCGGTGCTCGCGGGCCTCGGCGCCGCGGTCCGGAAGCCGGTCCTGCTGGTCCAGTACGCGGTCGCGCTGCTGGCGATGGGCTCGTTCGTCGCGCTGTACAACGCCGCCGGGTTCCGCCTGACCGGCGAGCCGCTGAACCTCTCGCCCGCGATCGCGTCGCTCGTCTTCCTCGCCTACGCGATGGGCTCGGTCTCGTCCGCGACGGCGGGCAGGCTCGTCGGCCGGTTCGGCCGTCGCCGGTCGCTCGTCGGCGCGCTGCTGCTCACGATCGCCGGCGCCGCGCTGACGCTCTCCGATTCGCTGGCCCTGGTCATCGCCGGGTTCGTGGTGCTGACCGGCGGGTTCTTCGCCGCGCACGCCGTCGCCAACGGCTGGGCCGCCGCGGAGGCGCCCGAGAACGCCCGCGGCCAGGTCGGCGGGCTGTACACGCTTTCGTACTACCTCGGCAGCAGCATCGGCGGCGCCGTCGGCGCGACCGTCTACGGGCACGCCGGTTGGACCTGGCTGATCGCGCTCACCGCGGGCTGGCTGGCCCTCGCCGCCGTGGCCGTGGCCGCGGTGGTCCCCAAGTCCGTGAAGGCCTCCTTAAGGGACTCTGGGTCCCTCAAGGTGGCCTTCACGGAACAGCGATAGCAAAGGTCCCTTGCTACGCGATCGCCGCGACCAGCAGGCCGCCGCCCACCGGCAGCAGCGCCGGGACCAGCCGTTCGTCCTCCCGGAAGGCCCGCGCGACCTCGCGCAGCGCGAGCGTGTCCGGATCGCGTCGTGAGGGATCGGTCACTCTGGCGCCGGAGACGTTGTGAAAGGCCAGTATCCCGCCGGGCCGCAGCAGCGCGACGGCCTTCTCGTAGCAACTCGGGTACTCGATCGGCGCCGAGTCGACGAACACCAGGTCGTAGCCGCCGGGCGTGAGCCGGGGGAGGACGTCGAGCGCGCGGCCCATGATCAGCCGGGTCCGCCCCGGCGGGTACCCGGCCTCGCGGAACGCCGTCCGCGCCGCCCGGTGGTACTCGGGCTCGATGTCGATCGAGGTGAGGATCCCGTCGTCGACCATGCCGCCGAGCAGGCACAACCCGCTCACCCCGGCCCCGGTCCCGACCTCGACCACGGCTTTCGCCCGCAGCGTCGTGGCGAGAAAACGCAGGGTCGCACCCGCGCCCGCGCTCAGCGGACCGCACCCCAGATCGGCCGACCGCGCCCGCGCGGAGGCCAGTACCTCGTCGTCGGGGACGTACCCGTCGACGAGGTAGGCGTCGGCCGCCTCGGCGGCCGAGCCCGCATGCGTCCCGGAATTCACACGCGGAGGTTAGCGCTGCCTATCGCCAAAAGAGCAGAAGACTCCTGGTAACGACTTCTCAGCCTCCTCTCAGTCCTGTCTCACTAGAAACATAAGCAGGCCGGACAGACTGGTCCTCGACAACGGGAACACCGTGCACATCGCCCGCGTTGGGTGGAGTAGTTGGGAGAAGACGCTGATGGAGGTGCCTACTTCCCCGATGCAGGACACGATGCAGGACCAGCACGCGGACCAGGTCACGCCGGTGACGGTGGACGAGGCCGCATGGACGCCGCCCTCGTGGGACGAGGTCGTGCGTGAGCACGCCGACCGCGTGTACCGGCTGGCGTACCGCCTGTCCGGTAACGCCCACGACGCCGAGGACCTGACGCAGGAGACCTTCATCCGGGTCTTCCGCTCCCTCGCGTCCTACAAGCCCGGCACGTTCGAGGGCTGGCTGCACCGCATCACCACGAACCTGTTCCTCGACATGGCCCGCCGCCGCTCGCGCGTGCGGATGGAAGGCCTCCCCGAGGACACCGACCGCATCGTCGGCGACGACCCGAGCCCCGAGCAGGTCTACTCGGACACGCACCTCGACCCGGACCTGCAGGCCGCGCTCGACGAGTTGCCGCCCGAGTTCCGCGCCGCGGTCGTGCTGTGCGACGTCGAAGGCCTCTCGTACGAGGAGATCGGCGCCACCCTCGGTGTCAAGCTCGGCACCGTGCGCAGCCGGATCCACCGCGGTCGCCAGGCGCTTCGTGCATCTTTGGAGCGTCGTCGCGCCGAGGCGCGGGAGTCTGCGAAGGTGGGGGTATGACCGCACCGCGAGGTTGGGGACTCCCCGAGTCGCATCTGCTTCCGGACGCCATCGTCGCCTTCGTGGACGGCGAGCTGACCCTCGGCGCCCAGGACAGGGCCTCGGCGCACATCGCCCGCTGCCAGGTCTGCGCGGCCGAGGTTTCCGCGCAGCGTCAGGCCGTCGCGGCCGTGAAGCAGGCGGGAGCCCCGTCGATGTCCGCGGGTTTCCTGGCCAGCCTGTGCTCCATCCCGCAGAACACCGAACTTCCCGGCACGCCGGACAACCTGGCGATGACGGCGGACGGCCAGCTCGTGGCCATCCAGCGGCCCGACCGGGTCGCCGGTCTCCGCGACACCGGAGTCCTCGGTGGCGGCGGGGTTTTGGGAGGCACAACGCCGTTGGGATCATCGGCTCCGCTGGGCCAGTCGCCGAACGTCCTCGGCGGCGGGCGGTTCGGCCTCGCCCGGCGGAAGTACGCGCAGGGTGCCGGAGTCGTCGTATCGGGCTTGGTGCTGAGCGCCCTGGCCCTGGTCGCGACCTCGGGTGACGGCAGCGAAGACCAGCCGAACCCGGGCCTCACCCCGCCTCAGGGCGTCAACGCCGGTCTGCTGCCCGCGCAGCTGGGCGGCGCCAAGCCGGAGCCGTCGCACAGCCCCGCGCCGAGCCCGGGCCCGAGCACGTCGAGCGTGCCCGTGCCCGTGTCGGCCCGCTGACCTGCTTCGTCAGGGTTTGACGAAGCAGATCGTCGCGTTCTTGAAGTTCGAAGTCCCGTAGCTGCTGTAGGAGATGACCTCGGCCGTGCCTTCCTTGCACGGGCTGGTCACCATGCTCGCCTGCGGAAAGACCTCGCTGATCTTGAGCCGCGCCGAGCCGCAGTCCTTCAGCGGCGGCGGGGTCTTGCTCTCGATGTCGTCGAAGCACAACCCGACCTGCGCGTTGATCGCCAGGCACAGGGCGACGCCCTCCCCCCGCAGCGGCGTCGGGACGGTGTACCCGTAGAAGCCCTCCTTGCAGGCCCAGTCCCCCTTGGCGACGCCTTTGAGGCTCACCGCGTACGGCGCTTGCGGTGAATCGCACGGCGTCTTGACCGCGTCGGCCTCCTTGCCGGATCCGGTCAGCACGACACAGTCGCCCTCGGTCAGCTTCCCCGCCTGCTTCTCCGGGCCGGAGACCGCCTTCATGACGAAGATCAGGCCGAGCCCGCCGCCGACCACCACGAGCGCTGCGACGAGGAGCAGCACCTTCGCCTTGGTGGACAGGCCCTTCTTCTTGGGCGGCTGCTGCGGCCAGCCCTGCTGCTGGTGCGGCCACTGCTGCTGCGGCCATTGCTGGTGAGGGACGTTCTGGGGCGGGTAAGGAGCCCCCGGGTTCTCCGACATGGCCGTTAGCGTGCCACAAGTGGGACATCGGCGCTTGAAGTGTCACATTTCTTGGCCGTTCCGGGGAATCAACGCGCACTTCACCGTGGTCACGGCAGAATCCAGGTCGAGGCTTGGCGTACTCTCGCGTCCGGCCAACCTGATCTCAGCCCCGGGGAATGATGACCGAGCAGCCGAACGCGAATCCGCAGCAGCCTGGTGAACCGGCGGGGGATCGGCTGGCGCCGCGCCCGCTGGCCAGGCCCGCCGTCGATCCGGCGCAGGCGGCCACGTTCGGCAGGCCGCGCGGCGTCGACGGCGCCTTCGACAAGCTGTACCAGCCCGGCACGAACGGCCAGGCCGCGCCGAACCTGAACCTGGCGCCGCCGACACCGGAATCGCTCGCCGAAGCCTTCCGCCGCCCGCCGGGCGCCGAAGGAGTCGTGCTGGAGCGGCCGCACGGCGGCAACGGTTCCGAACCGGCCGCGAACGACGCCGACGATCCGTTGTGGACCAAGACCTCGGACCCGTGGCGCGACCCCGGCTCCGGCGCGGTGCTCGCCGGGCCCGCGGTGCAGCAGGACTCGGAAGAGGAGAAGGACGCGAAGCGCCCGCAAGGTGCGCTGCTGAGCCTTCCCGAAGTCCTCTTCGGGCGACGTGTGCAGACGAAGGCGCTGGCGATGCTCGCCGCCGTCGCGCTGGTCATCGGCGCCGCAGGAGGGCTGATCGGCTGGTGGTTCGCCGACACCGGCACCGAACTGACCGGTCAGGCCAGCATCTCCGAGGCCGACGCGGCCAAGGAGCGTCCGGCGGGCTCGATCGCGGACATCGCCCACCGGGTGGCGCCCACCGTCGTCTCGCTGGAGGTGTTCAAGCCCGGCGCCGACGCGGGCCAGCAGGGCTCCGGCGTCGTCATCGACAACCAGGGCTACGTGCTCACCAACGAGCACGTGATCTCCGCCGCGACGTCCGACTCGGCCACCAAGGTCACCGCCGTGTTCTTCGACGGCAAGCGCGTCGAGGCGAAGGTCGTCGGCGCCGACCCCAAGACCGACCTGGCCGTGGTCAAGGTCGACGTCAAGAACCTGACCGCGCTGCAGGTCGGGAAGTCGTCCGACCTCGCCGTCGGCGACTCGGTGATCGCCGTCGGCTCGCCGCTGGCGCTGCAGAACTCGGTCACCGCCGGCATCGTGAGCGCGCTCAACCGCCCGGTGACCGCGGGCGGCGACGGCGGCAGCGCCCCGGTGATCTACGAGGCCATCCAGACCGACGCCGCGATCAACCACGGAAACTCGGGCGGCGCGCTCGTCGACGCGACCGGCGCGCTGGTCGGGATCAACTCCGCGATCCGCTCGTCGAGCGCCGAAGGCGGCAGCATCGGCATCGGCTTCGCCATCCCGAGCGACTACGCGGTGAAGATCGCGAAAACACTGATCAAGGACGGCAAGGTCGTCCACCCCGACATCGGCATCAACGCTTCGTCGACCGTCGCGGGGTCCAGCACCATGGGCGCGCAGGTCCGGAACGTCGCTCCCGGCGGCCCGGCCGCGTCCGCGGGCATCAAGGAAGGCGACGTCATCACGGAAGTCGGCGGACGGCTCGTCCGGGACTCGGCGGAACTGCTCGTCGCGGTCCGCGCGCGCGAAGTCGGCGAAGTGGTTCCTGTCCGCCTTGTCCGGGATGGGTCTTCACTTGTCGTGGACGTGAAACTGGCCTCGGACTAGCCAGTCCGGGCGGGTACCCTGAACGGGGAAGACGCCGAGGCGGAGGTTCACACGGGTGTTCGAGAGTGTCGGCTGGGGAGAGATCCTCATCATCGTCGTCGCGGGTCTTTTCATCCTCGGTCCGGAACGGCTGCCCGAAGCGGCCTCCTGGGTGGCGAAGAGCGTCCGCAAGGTCCGCGACTTCGCGACCGGGGCCAAGACGCAGCTGCGCGAGGAGATGGGCCCGGAGTTCGACCAGCTGCGCAAGCCGCTGGAGGACCTGCGAGGCCTGCGGAACTTCGACCCGAAGCGGGTCGTGACCCAGCACCTGTTCGACGGTGACACGGATCCGCTGGGGCTCAAGGACGTCAACGGCACCAATGGTTCCAACGGGACCAACGGTTCGAACGGTGCCAACGGGGCTTCGAAGCCCAACGGCTACCCGGCGACGGCTTCGCAGCCTGAGCCGCTGAAGCCGGGAGAACGCCCTCCGATCGACCCCGACGCGACCTGAGGGCTCACGCTCGCTCATAGCGTTCGCGGCGGGTAGCGCTGCTTCGCCGGATGTCATGAAAGGGTCGTTCAGGACGTAAAACGTCTTGAACGACCCTTTCATGACATCGGGACCAGAACGGGAGCCCGCCACCTCCCGAAAGCGATAGCAAAGGTCCCTTGCTCCCCCGAGGGGAGAAAAGCCAGGTCAGCGGCCCGCGGGGGTGACGTTCAGCATCATCCCGGCCAGCCCGCGAGCCCGGACGGTCAGCTTCTTCGCCGCCTCCTTGAGCACGAGCGACGCCGGGGCGTCCGGCTCGGCCAGGACGATCGGCGTGCCGGAGTCGCCGTTGGAGACCACGCGCGGGTCCATCGGGACCTGCCCGAGCAGCGGCACGGTCGAGCCGACCGACTTCGACAGCGAGTCGGCGACGGACTGACCGCCACCGGCGCCGAAGATCTCCATCTTCTGCCCGTCGGGCGTCTCCAGCCACGACATGTTCTCGATGACCCCGGCGACCCGCTGCCGCGTCTGCAGCGCGATCGCGCCCGCGCGCTCGGCCACCTCGGCGGCCGCCTGCTGCGGAGTGGTGACGACCAGGATCTCCGCGTTCGGGATGAGCTGCGCCACCGAGATCGCGATGTCGCCGGTGCCCGGCGGCAGGTCCAGCAGCAGGATGTCGAGGTCGCCCCAGAACACGTCGGCGAGGAACTGCTGCAGCGCGCGGTGCAGCATCGGCCCGCGCCACACCACGGGGGTGTTGCCCGGGGTGAACATGCCGATCGAGATGACCTTCACGCCGTGGGCCTGCGGCGGCATGATCATGGTGTCGACCTTGGTCGGCTTCTCCCGCGTGCCGAGCATCCGCGGCACCGAGTGCCCGTAGATGTCCGCGTCGACCACGCCGACGGAAAGCCCGCGCTCGGCCATCGCGGCCGCGAGGTTCACCGTCACCGAGGACTTGCCGACGCCGCCCTTGCCGGACGCGACGCAGTAGACGCGGGTCAGCGAGCCCGGCTGCGCGAACGGGATCACCGGCTCCGTGGCGTCACCGCGCAGCGATTTTCGCAGCTCCGTGCGTTGCTCGTCACTCATCACGTCGAGCTCGACCCGGACGTCGCTGACGCCGGGGAGCTTCTTGACGGCTTCGGTGGTGTCGTTGGTCAGCGTCGCCTTCAGCGGGCAGCCGGCGACCGTCAGGTAGATCCCGACGACGACCACACCGTCCGAGCCGACCTCCACGTCCTTGACCATGCCGAGTTCGGTGATCGGTTTCTTGATCTCCGGGTCGTACACGGCCTTCAGCGCGGTGCGGACATCGTCGACGCTGGGGAGTTGCTGCGTACTGGTCACTCCACCATGTTACGTACCGGTAGGCGGAGCTGGACGAACCCGCCCTGGCCGAAGGCCCCGGGATCGCGGCGGCAGGGCGCCCGGGGGAGCACGAAGTGGCCTGTTTGACCAGCGTGCGCCCTGGCGATGGGATCACGGCCGGGGGCCCATCCGCAGAAATCAGGTACCGGTAGGCGTGCGGTCGGGTTTGGCCTTGCGCGGCTTGGCGTCGAGATCCTCACGGAGCCGGTCGAGTTCGCCCCGCAGGAAGTCCCGGGTGGCGACCTCGCCGAGCGCGATCCGCAGCGACGCCAGCTCCCGCGCGAGGTATTCGGTGTCCGCCTTCGTCTGCGCGGCGCGATTCCGGTCCTCGTCCAGCGAGACGCGGTCGCGGTCGTCCTGCCGGTTCTGCGCCAGCAGGATGAGCGGCGCGGCGTACGCGGCCTGCGTCGAGAACGCCAGGTTCAGCAGGATGAACGGGTACGGGTCCCACTGCAGCGAGACCGCCACCAGGTTCAGCACGATCCAGACGATGACGATCAGCGTCTGCCAGAACAGGTATTTGCCGGTACCGAGGAACCGCGCGACCCGTTCGGTGAACCGGCCGAACGAGTCGGGGTCGATGTTCAGCCTGAACCGGCTCTGGCCTCGGGGCTGGTCCAGCCGTCGCCCGGACGTCAGTTCAGGCACGTTCGGCCTCCTCGGTCTCGTCGGTTTCTTCGGCGATCACGCCGGTGATGTCGTGCAGCCCGGTCTCGCGCCAGTCCTCCGGGAGCAGGTGGTCGAGCACGTCGTCGACGGTGACCGCGCCGAGCAGGTGGTCCTCGGCGTCCACCACTGGACCGCAGGTGAGGTTGTACGCGGCGAAGTAGCGGGTGACCTCGGCCAACGTGGCGTTCGGCCGCAGCGCGGGCAGCTGCGAGTCGACGGCGCTCGCCACCATCTCCGCCGGTGGTTCGCGCAGCAGCCGCTGGAAGTGCACGACGCCGACGAAGCGCCCTGTCGGCGTCTCGGTCGGCGGACGGCAGACGAACACCATGCTCGCCAGCGCCACCGGGAGGTCGGCGTTGCGGATGTGCGCGAGCGCCTCCGCGACCGTGGCGTCCGGCGTCAGCACCACGGGCTCGGGCGTCATCAGACCGCCCGCGGTGTCGGAGGAGTACTCCAGCAGCCGCTTCACCGGCGCCGACTCCTCGGGTTCCATCAGCTCCAGGAACCGGTTCTGCTCGGCGGGCGCCAGCTCGGACAGCAGGTCGGCGGCATCGTCGGGGTCCATCGCTTCGAGGATGTCGGCGGCCCGTTCCTCGGCGAGGTAGGACAGCAGTTCCTTCTGGTCGTCCTCGGGCAGCTCCTCGATGACGTCGGCGAGGTGCTCGTCGTCCATCGCGTCGGCGACCTCGTGCCGCCGCTTCAGCGGCAGGTCACGGACGGTCGCGGCGACGTCGGCGGGGCGCATCGTGTCGAACAGCATCAGCAGCTGCGCCGCGCCCTGGGTCTGGCCGGTCAGATCGGTGAGCCCGAGCCCGGACACCTCCGACCACGGCAGCACCTGCATCGCCGAACGCCGCCTGCCGAGGCCGAGCCTGCTCGACCGTTCGCGGATCGCGAGTTTCGCGAGCACCCAGTCCCGCGTCCGCGTCGGCTCCATGCCGGCGTCGACGACGGTGACCCGGGTGTCGGAACCCGCGAGCGTGGCGTACGCGTCGAACAGCTGCCCGACCACCAGCACCTCGTTGGGCCGCTGGTGGAAGCGCCGCATGTTCACCGATCCGGTGGCGAGCGTGACCGCGCTGGGCTCGATCGAAGTCACGCGCAACATCGGCACGAACACGCGGCGCCTGGTCGTCAGCTCGACCACGAGACCCAGGATCCGCGGCGGTTGCTGGTCCAGCCGCAGGCCCGCCACCAGGTCCCGTACCTTGCCGATCGATTCGCCATCGGGTCCGAAAACCGGCAAACCGGCCAGCTGAGCTGCGAATACCCTGTTCACGGCTGCCATGCCCGAAGGCTATCGGCTCCCGGGGCCCGCGACGATTCGTGTGATCACCGCAATGCCCACGCGGCGATTTCGGGGACGGCGGCGTAGGCCGGGTCTTCGGCGAGACTCTCGCGTGAGGCGCCCTCGGCGAGGTCCTCGTACAACCAGGCCCAGTTCTGCACCGCGCGCACGAGTGTCCACGCCCGCGCGCGTTCGGCGTCGAGCCCGGCCGCCGCGCAGAACCACTCGATCTTTTCGTCCATTGTGGACTCGTCCGCGCGGTTCCAGAGGATCGAGATCGCGCCGAACTCCAGGTCGCCCGAAAGCGGCTTCGGGTCGATCACCAGCCACGGTTCGCGTCCCCCGGCGAGGACGTTCTCGAAGTGCAGGTCCTCGTTCACCATCAGCTCACCGGCTTCCGGGCCGAGGTTCGCGCAGATCTCCACGGCCGCGTCGACGTACTTGCGGTCGAACGGTTCGCCCAGCTCGCTCCAGGTCTCCGGCAGCCCGGTGACCAGCTCCGCGGCCTCCTCGCGCAAGGATCGCCGGAGGGTTTCGGGGGCGGGGACGGCGAGCCGCCGCGCCAGCGCGCCGACCGTCTCGACGGCCTGCCGGATCGGCTCGGTTTCGAGGGACCGGGTGGCGTCGAGCCGCTCCAGGAGCAGCACGCCGTCCTCGGGCACGTTGTCGTACATCAGCACCGCGCCCTGACCGGCCCAAGTGGACAGTGCGAGCGGTTCGTCGTCGGATTCCTCGTGCGGCCAGCCGAGTTTGAGGATCGCGGGGGAGCCGTCCGCGCGGCGCACGGGCTGGGCGACGCCGACGAAGCCGTGCATGGCGTCACCGTCGTAGTCGAGCTGCCATTTGGCGGTGTACTTCTCGGCGAGGAACGGGAGGGAATCGAGCCATTCGGCGGCCCCGGGGCCGAGCTCGGCGGCGCGGTCGAGGAACTTGGGCGGGATCTTGAAACCGGTCACGGATCCACCTTGGCAGGTCTGTCCACCGTGTTTCGCCCGTGACCCGCCGGGCGTACCGTGAACAGCGAGAACAACCCCGGGAGCAGCCATGGTGGTGGAGATTCTCAGCGCGGTCGCCGTCGCGGGCGGTGCTTGGGTGGCGGCCAGCCTTCGCGTGGTGAAGCAGTACGAACGCGGTCTGGTGTTCCGGTTCGGGCGGGTGCGCCCCGCCGTCCGGGAGCCGGGGCTCGCGATGCTCGTGCCGTTCGCGGACCGGTTGCAGAAGGTCAACATGCAGATCGTGACGATGCCGATCCCCGCGCAGGACGGCATCACCCGCGACAACGTCACCGTGCGGGTGGACGCCGTCGTGTACTTCAAGGTCATCGACCCGGTGCTGGCCGCGGTCAACGTGCAGGACTACCGCTCGGCCGTCGGCCAGGTCGCGCAGACCTCGCTGCGGTCCATCATCGGCAAGAGCGATCTGGACGACCTGCTGTCCAACCGCGAGCGGCTCAACGAGGGCCTGGAGCTGATGATCGACAGCCCGGCGCTGGACTGGGGCATCCACATCGACCGGGTCGAGATCAAGGACGTCGCGCTGCCGGAGTCGATGAAACGCTCGATGTCACGCCAGGCCGAAGCCGAACGCGAACGGCGCGCGCGGGTCATCTCGGCCGACGGTGAGCTGCAGGCGTCGTACAAACTCTCGCAGGCGGCCGCGACCATGGCCGACACCCCGGCGGCGTTGCAGCTGCGGCTGCTGGAGACGGTCGTGCAGGTGTCGGCGGAGAAGAACTCGACGCTGGTCCTGCCGTTCCCGGTGGAGCTGCTGCGCTTCCTGGACGCGAACACGCCGAAGCCGGAAGCCGCAGCCCCGGAGAACGCGGAGTCCAACGGCCAGGTCGCCCCGGCGCCCCGGGAGCCGGACGACGCCGGGCAGCGTCCCTGAGCGTCGCGAAAGCCACTTTCGAGACATCAGACGTCCCGAAAGTGGCTTTCGCGACACCCGAAGCCGACCGGCCCTAGTCCAGCTCCCCGTTGACGCCCAGAATGATCAACGTCCCGAAGAAGCCGACGTACAACGCGAGCACGACGTACCCGATGACCACCGCCGCGAGCGCCATGCCGCGCCCGCCCGCTTCGCCGCGGTTCGCCTTCGCCAGCCCGATGTGCCCCAGGATCAGCCCGACGATCACGGTCACGCACGAGCAGATCCCGACGAGCGAGCACACCAGCCCGGCGATCGCCATCCCGTTGTCCTGCGACCGCGGCGCCGCCATGGCCGCGTACGGGTTGTACGGCTGGCCGTAAGGCTGCGGCGGGTACGCGGCAGGCAGCGGCGCCGGCGTGTACACCGGAGCGGGCGAAGCGTCCGGAGCCGCGAAGGACGGCGGGACGGGCTCGGCGGTCAGCGGGTCGATGGTCTGCCCGTACGTCTCATCCGGCACAGGCACAGAAGCCGGTTCGGAAGCGGGAGCGTCGGCCGAAGGGACTTCGAACGGAGCGGGCGGCTCGAACGGCGGAGGCGGTGTGAACGGCGCCGGCGGCTGGAACTGCTGCGGGCTCGACGCCGATTCGGACGGAGAGGACGCCGAAGTCGGGTCCGAGAAGGTGTTCGAGTCGGAGTAGGACGACGTCGACGGTGTGTCCTGCGAGTCGGAACTGCTCATCCGGTTGCCCCCTGGTTCGTGCGGGACACCACCGTATCCTCCGAACGAGTCACGAGACGCCCGCGGCTCCGACCGCGAACACCACGAAGACGAACCACAGGATGATCGGGATCAGCCACAACGCGGTGATGACGTAACCGATGACCATCCCGGCCTGTGCCATGCCCTGGCCGCCCGCTTCGCCGCGCTTGGCCTTCCCGAGCGCGATGTGCCCGAAGATGATCCCCAGGATCGCCGGGAAGCACATGATCAGCCCGATCAGCGAGCAGACCAGCGACGCCACCGCCATGCCCTGGTCCGGAGGTCGCACGTAGGCCTGCTGGACGTAGTACTGCTGCTGAGGCTGATACGGCTGGAGACCGTACGGCTGCTGGAACTGCCCGGAAGGCTGTTGCTGCCCGTACGGGTCGTGCGGATTCGTCATCGTGAGTCCCCTCGTCGGCTTCGGACCGTAGTCGTCAGCGGAACGCCCCGTGTTTCGCGGCCACGTTCAGCAGGACGGGGATCGCGATGGCGTAAAGGACGATCATCAGGTAGCCGACGATGAACGCGGCCAGCGCCATTCCCTTGCCGCCCACCTCGCCGCGCCGGGCCTTCGCGAAGGCGACGTGACCCATGACGATCCCCGGGATCACGGACACCAGCCCGATCAGCCCGAAGAGTGAAAAGATCAGGGCGGCGATCGCCAGGCCGGAGTCCTTGCTCTGCGCCGGAGCCTGGTTCGGAAAGCCGTACTGCTGTTGCGGTGGGAATCCACCAAAGGGCTGCTGAGCCATGTTCGTCCCCCTCGGACTGTGATCGGCTCGCCACTGTAGTGCGACGTCACGGATGGCGTACGCGTGACTGCGCTCATAGCGAGGTCTCCGGACAGGCGTCATACTCACCGGTAACCCAGCGCCGGGAGCCCGGTGCGCGCGAATTTAGGGAGCAGCGATGGCTCGCCTCGCCCAGACCGCCGGCTTGACCGACGTGCAGTCCGAAATCCTGGCCACGGTCCGCCAGTTCGTGGACAAGGAGGTCATCCCGCGCGCGCAGGAGCTCGAGCACTCCGACACCTACCCCGCCGAGATCGTCGAGGGGATGAAGGAGATGGGCCTGTTCGGGCTCACCATCCCGGAGGAGTACGGCGGCCTCGGCGAATCGCTGCTGACCTACGCGCTCGTGGTCGAGGAGATCGCGCGCGGCTGGATGAGCGTCTCCGGTGTGATCAACACGCACTTCATCGTGGCGCACATGATCTCCCGGCACGGGACGCCGGAACAGAAGCAGCACTTCCTGCCCCGTATGGCGACCGGTGAGGTGCGCGGCTCCTTCTCGATGTCCGAGCCGGACCTCGGTTCCGACGTCGCCGCGATCAAGACCCGCGCCCGCAGGACCGACGACGGCTACGTCATCGACGGCGCCAAGATGTGGCTGACCAACGGCGGCAGCTCCAACCTGATCGCGCTGCTCGTCAAGACCGACGAGGGCGCCGAGAAGGCCCACCAGAACCTGACCACGTTCCTGGTCGAGAAGCCCGAGGGCTTCGGCGAGGTCGCGCCCGGCCTCACCATCCCCGGCAAGATCGACAAAATGGGCTACAAGGGCGTCGACACCACCGAAGCCGTTTTCGACGGCTACGAGATCGGTGCCGACAAGGTCCTCGGCGAGGCGCCGGGCAAGGGCTTCGCGTACATGATGGACGGTGTCGAGGTCGGCCGGGTCAACGTCGCCGCGCGCGCCTGCGGCATCGCGATCCGCGCGTTCGAGCTGGCCGTGGAGTACGCCCAGCAGCGCAAGACGTTCGGCAAGGCGATCGCCGAGCACCAGGCGGTGGCGTTCAAGCTCGCCGAGATGGCGACCAAGGTCGAGGCCGCGCACCTGATGATGGTCAACGCCGCCCGCCTCAAGGACTCCGGCGAGCGCAACGACGTCGAGGCGGGCATGGCGAAGCTGATCGCCAGCGAGTACTGCGCCGAGGTCACCCAGGACTCGTTCCGCATCCACGGCGGCTACGGCTACTCCAAGGAGTACGAGATCGAGCGCCTGATGCGCGAGGCGCCGTTCCTGCTCATCGGCGAGGGCACCAGCGAGATCCAGAAGACCATCATCAGCCGCGGTCTGCTCCGCGAGTACAAGTCCCGCTCCTGAACGTTCGCGCCTTTCGCCCGTCCTTGAGAAGATGGACCCGGGACGGGCGAGAGGTGATTACGTGAGTGCTCCCTTTGGCGGAGGCGGCCGGGCCGCGGGCGGGCTGCCCAGGCTGCCGACCCCGCCTTCCGGCTGGCCGATCGGGTCCTACGCGACCTACGGCGAAGCCCAGCAGGCCGTCGACTTCCTCGCCGAGAAGGAGTTCGGGGTCGCCGACGTGACCATCGTCGGGGTCGACCTGATGCTCGTGGAACGCATCCTCGGCAGGCTGAGCTGGGGCCGCGTGCTGGGCACCGGAGCGGTGTCGGGCGCGTGGTTCGGCCTGATCATCGGGTTGCTGCTGGGGATGTTCAACAACCAGGGATTCGCCTGGCAGCCCATGATCGGCGGGCTCGTTCTCGGCATCCTGGCGTGGACGGTCTTCTCGGCCATCAGCTACAGCGTGTCCCGCCGCGACTTCTCCTCCGCCAGCCAGCTGGTCGCCGGCCGGTACGACGTGCTCTGCCAGCCGCGTTCGGCGGAACAGGGCCGTGAGCTCCTGGCCCAGCTGGCGTTGGGCGGCCGCCCCGCCGGATGACATTCGGCGGTACTCGTTCACCTGTTCGTCGTGCGGTCCGCTGAATCGTTACCGATACTGCTTGCGGGCGGTGATCGCCCGGAATAGGTTGCACAACACCAGTCGGGCGGTCATGTACTCCAGCGTGTCCGCCCGAGCACTAGCACGTCGGGGTGCTGGCGCGCGGGCTTCTCCAACGCGTCCTAGTGCCGCCGCGTCCCTGGGCGTGCGCGGGCGAGGAGGCCTCATGGGGAAGAGGATGAGCGCGAGCCGGAGGGGCCGCTCACCAGGCCGCACCGGCTCGCTACTCGGCGCGACAGCGCTGACGGTCGGCCTGCTGGCCGGCTGCGGTTCGGATGCCGGCCTGAAGATCAACGTCTACTACGCGCCCGAAGACAATTTCCAGTCCGTTGTGGACGATTGCACCCAGGCCTCGGGCGGGCGCTACGAGGTCGTCTACAACAAACTCCCGCGTCCGGCCGACGGCCAGCGGGAACAGATGGTGCGGCGCCTGGCCGCCGGGGACGATTCGCTCGACGTACTGGGGCTGGACGTCACGTGGGTGTCCGAGTTCGCGGAGGCGGGCTGGATCGACGAATGGACGGGTGAAGCCAAGGCCGAGGCGACCGCGGGCGTGCTGCCCGGGCCGCTCGAAACCGCCACGTGGAACGGAAAGCTCTACGCGGCGACCAAGAACACCAACGTCCAGCTGCTCTGGTACGACGACAGGCTGACCCCGTCACCGCCGAAGACCTGGGACGAGATGATCGACCAGGCCAAGGCGCTCAAGGTCCAGGGCAAACCGGCGAACGTCGTGTTCACCGGCGCGCAGTACGAGGGCCTCGTCGTCATCTACAACACGCTCGTCGAGTCGGCGGGCGGCAAGATCCTCTCCGACGACGGCAAGTCCGTGGTGATGGACGAGGGCGCGATCAAGGCGCTGGAGATGCTCAAGAAGGTCACCACGGCCGGGATCACCGACCCGTCGCTGACCAACTCCAAAGAGGACGAGGTCCGCCAGGCCTTCCAGCGCGGCAACGCCGCCTTCGAGCTGAACTGGCCGTTCGTCTACGCCTCCTACGCCAAGGAGAAGAAGGACGAGCTGAAGCACTTCAAGTGGACCACCTATCCGCGGTTCGAAGCGGGCAAGCCCGCCAAGACCACGATCGGTGGCTACGATCTGGCGGTCAGCTCGACGTCGAAGCACAAGGCCGAGGCCTACGAAGCCGCGCTGTGCCTGCGCAACGAGAAGAACCAGAAGTTCTCCGCGCTCAAGGACGGTGTCCCGCCGACGCTCGAATCGCTCTACACCGACACGGTCCCCCTCGACGCGACGGCGGGCGTGAGCGACGACAACCCGAGCATGGACACGAAATACCCGATGCGGGAGACGATCCTGGACGCGCTCAAGGACGCCGCGGTACGCCCGTTGACCCCCGCGTACCAGAACGCCTCGACCGTGTTGTCGAAGGTGCTTTCCCCGCCTTCCGAAATCGATCCGCAGAAAACGGCGGAGAAGCTGAAGGAACAGCTCGCCGACGCGCTCCAGTCGAAGGGAGTGATCCCGTGACCGTGCAGGAAACGGCTGGTTCGGCGACCGTGAGCAAGCCGGGCAAGAAAGCGAAAACCGTTCTCAGCGAAGGAAAGAAGGCCGAACGCAGACTCGGGCTCTGGCTGTGTGCCCCGGCGGCGTTCGTGATGATCGCCGTCACCGGGTACCCGATCATCTACTCGATCTGGCTTTCCCTGCAGCGCTACGACCTCCGGTTCCCGGCGCAGCAGGAGTTCGTCGGCCTGGAGAACTACGTTTCGGTGCTGTCCAACGGCTATTGGTGGACGGCGTTCGGGACGACGATGGGGTTGACCGTCGTTTCGGTGGTGATCGAGTTCGTCCTGGGCATGGGCTTGGCGCTGATCATGCACCGGACGCTCGTCGGACGGGGCCTCGTGCGGACGGTCGCCCTGATCCCGTACGGCATCGTGACGGTGGTCGCGGCGTTCTCCTGGTACTACGCCTGGACGCCGGACACGGGCTACCTGGCCAACCTGTTCTTCCCGGACACCGCGCCGCTGACGGAGTACTGGCCCTCGATGGCGATCATCGTGCTGGCCGAGGTGTGGAAGACGACGCCGTTCATGGCGCTGCTGCTGATGGCGGGGCTGGCGCTGGTGCCGGACGACCTGCTGAAGGCCGCGGCGATGGACGGGGCGACGGCGTGGCAGCGGTTCACCAAGGTGATGCTGCCGGTGATGAAACCGGCGATCCTGGTGGCGCTGTTGTTCCGCACCCTGGACGCGTTCCGCATCTTCGACAACATCTTCGTGCTCACCAACGGGGCACAGGACACGTCGTCGGTGTCGATGCAGACCTACAACAACCTGGTCAAGGGGCTGAACCTCGGGATCGGTTCGACGATGGCGGTGCTGATCTTCATCACGGTGGCGATCATCGCGTTCATCTTCATCAAGGTGTTCGGCACGGCCGCACCCGGCAGTGACAATGGGGGTAAGCGCTGATGGCCATCGGTGGAGCGGTCACTCCCGGCCGCAAGGTCAAATGGGGCCTCATCGACATCCTGGTCCTGGTGTTCGCGCTGTTCCCGGTGCTCTGGGTCGTCTCGCTTTCGTTCAAGACCAAGGAGACCCTGAACGACGGGAGCTTCATCCCGACGGAATGGACCTGGCAGAACTACGCGGACATCTTCGAGACCACGGAGTTCATCCGGGCACTGGTGAACTCGATCGGGATCGCGATCATCGCGACGGTGATCGCGGTCGTCCTCGGCACGATGGCGGCGTACGCGATCGCGCGGCTCGACTTCCCCGGCAAGCAGGTGCTGGTCGGGATGTCGCTGCTGATCGCGATGTTCCCGCAGGTGTCGCTGGTGACGCCGCTGTTCAACATCGAACGTGAGCTGGGGTTGTTCGACACCTGGCCGGGGCTGATCCTGCCCTACATCACGTTCGCGCTGCCGCTGTCGATCTACACGCTGTCCGCGTTCTTCCGGGAAATCCCGTGGGAGCTGGAAAAAGCGGCGAAGATGGACGGCGCGACCCCGGCGCAGGCGTTCCGGAAGGTGATCGCGCCCCTGGCGGCGCCGGGTGTGTTCACCACGGCGATCCTGGTGTTCATCTTCTGCTGGAACGACTTCCTGTTCGCGATCTCGCTGACCTCGACCGAGGCCTCGCGCACGGTCCCGGCGGCGTTGTCGTTCTTCACCGGATCGTCGCAGTTCGAAGACCCGACCGGGACGATCTCCGCGGCCGCCGTGGTGATCACCGTCCCGATCATCCTGTTCGTGTTGTTCTTCCAGCGTCGCATCGTGGCGGGGCTGACGTCCGGTGCGGTGAAGGGCTGACCCATGGCTGAAATCGTTCTCGAAAAAGTGTCCAAGAAGTACCCCGACGGCGCCCTCGCGGTGTCCGAAGTGGACATCACGATCGCCGACGGGGAGTTCATCATCCTGGTCGGCCCGTCCGGCTGCGGGAAGTCCACGACCCTGAACATGGTCGCGGGCCTGGAGGACATCTCCTCCGGCGAACTGCGCATCGACGGCCAGCGCGTCAACGAGAGGGCGCCGAAGGACCGTGACATCGCGATGGTGTTCCAGTCCTACGCGCTGTACCCGCACATGAGCGTGCGGGAGAACATGGCGTTCCCGTTGCGGCTGGCCAAGGTCGAGGACCGGATCGTCCGGGCCAAGGTCGAGGAGGCCGCGCAGATCCTCGATCTGACCGGGCATCTGGACCGCAAGCCGGCGAACCTCTCCGGCGGGCAGCGGCAGCGCGTCGCGATGGGGCGCGCGATCGTCCGCAACCCCAAGGCGTTCCTGATGGACGAACCACTGTCCAACTTGGACGCGAAGCTCCGCGGCCAGATGCGGACGTCGGTGTCGAAGATCCAGAAGCAGCTGGGCACGACGACGCTCTACGTCACGCACGACCAGACCGAGGCGATGACCCTCGGCGACCGGGTCGTCGTGCTCCGGGCGGGCTACGTGCAGCAGATCGGGTCGCCGCAGTTCCTCTACGACAACCCGGCGAACCTGTTCGTGGCCGGGTTCATCGGCAGCCCGTCGATGAACTTCGTACCCGCCACGCTGGAGAACGGGACCGCCCGCAGCGCGCTGGGCGACATCCCGCTCACCGACCGGGTGCGGCGGCTGGCCGAGGCCGCCGACGCGCCGCGCGAGGTCATCGTCGGCATCCGGCCGGAGCACTTCGAGGACGCCGCGCTGGTGGACGCCTCCGCTCGCCAAGGCGGGGCGACGTTCACCGCCCACGTGGACGTCCTCGAATCGATGGGTTCGGAGAAGTTCGCGCACTTCTCGGTCGAGGGTGAGGCCGCGTCGTCGTCCGACCTCGCGGATCTCGCCGCCGACAGCGGATCCTCGGACGTCCCGGGTGCCGAGTCGCAGATCGTGGCCCGCCTCTCGGCGGCGTCCTCGGCCGCGGAGAACCAGGATGTCGAGCTCTGGTTCGACGCGGACAAGATCAAGCTGTTCGACGGGGCTGGCGGCAAGAACCTGACCTACACCGAGTAGCTCGCGGGCTCGTCCTGCCCGGGATCAGTACTCGCTCTCGGGCAGGGCGAGCCACAGCACGAGGTAGACGATGAACTGCGGGCCCGGCAGCAGGCAGGACAGCACGGCCAGCAGGCGGATCTTGCCGGGCGTGGTGCCGAAGCGTTTGGCGATCCCGGCGCAGACGCCGCCGATCATGCGGCCCTGGCGCGGTCGGGTCAGGCGGGCGGCTACGGGGTGGCTCACGGTTCTTCCCTCTCTGTCGTCACGTTGTGTGAAACCCATTTTCGTCGCGTGACGGCACGACCGCATCCCACCGGGGAACGAAACACACCCCTAAGGGCGTGAAATCGCGGTAAAGGATCCACCTGGGAAAACGCCGCGGACCCTGTGTTCTTCGCCCGTAGGGGGTGGTGTTCGGCGATCTTTTGACCATACTGCTCCGGTGCCCCCGAAGAGACTGATCGCAGGACTCTGTGGCCTGTTCCTCGCAGCGGCCTGCGCCACGCCGGAACCGGCGGCTCCGCCGTCACCCACCACGGAGGGCGACGAAGCCCTGACGGCATCCGAGGCGCTCGGCGAGTACCCGTCACTCGACTACTGCAGCCTGGTCGACCAGCGGAAAGTGATCGGCGGCGGAAACGCGATCAAACCACCGTTGAGCTCCTTCGAGTTCTGCCGCCTGGAATTCGTCGAGGGCGCCAATCGCTACACCGTGACCACCGGCCCGATCACGTCCGGGCAGGACCCGAACAACCGGCCCTACGAATACACCGGGCCGCTTCCGGAAGGCGTCAGCGTCCAGCAGTCGACGTTCAACGAGGAAACCACCTGTACCCGGCTGCTGACCTTCGCCGACGGGATCAGGCTGTCCATCGCCGTCACCTCCGACGCCAAGGCTCCGGCTGATCAGGGTGACCGCTGCCGGGTCGCGGACGCGACGGTCGGCGGCGCGGCGGAGGTGGTCACCGCGCGCAAGGTCGGGAGGCTGAACCTCGACCAGCGTTCGTGGGGCCGCGTCGCCCCGTGCGCGCCGCTCGATCAGCACGAACTCGACGCCGCCGCCGGTCCGGAGACCAAACCTGCGCCCGCGCTGTCCGGGCACGGCTGCATCCGCGGCAAGGTCGGCTTCACGCTGTCGGTCGTGACGGACACGACGCCCGGCGCGACGGAGGCGCTGGGCGGGCGGCAGGCCCAGGTAGCCACGTCGGGCGCGTTCTGCCAGGTGACCACGCATCGGCCGATCCCGGGCACGCCGGACCGGGTCGAGCAGGCGACGCTCTCGGTGGTCGGCGTCGACGGCGCGCCGGAGGACGCCACCTGCGCGGCCGCACGCGAAGTCGCGGTGGCCGTTTTCCCGAAGCTCCCCTGATACCCCTCCCACGCCCGCGTCGAGTCCTCTGGATGCGCGCGACTAAACGCGTGAACCTCGCTCCGCGACGCGTGACCGAAGCCGGAACTCGCGTGCTTGGACGGCGAACTCGCGTGATCGAAGGGCGAACTCGCGTGTCCAGACGGACGACACACCTGGCGCCGGGTGCGTCGCGTGTCGTCCGTCTGGACACGCGAGTTCGCCGCCCGATCACGTGAGTTCCGTCCCCGATCACGCGAGTCTCGTCTCCCCGCACGCGAAAACGGTGCCCGGCCGCATTCAGAGGACGAAATGCGGAGGGTCAGCGGAGCTTCGGGAGGCGGAAGGAGCACATGACTTCATCCAGGGCTTCGACGTCCAGCGGCGGATGCGGCAGCGGGGTGGCGCGGCCGGGCTCGGCGCGCAGGCCGTCCAGGAGCATCGCGAGGCACCGGCGCCACAGGTCCGGCTGGATACCGTGCGTGAATTCGATGACCGAGCCGATCATCTGGTGCAGCAGCGGCATGTCCGTCGGCACGATGTCCGCGCGGAGGGCGCCCGCCGCCTGAGCCCGCTCGACGAGCTGTGTGATCAACGGCACCATGCGCGCTTTCGCCTCGGCGACGCGCTCCTGGCCGAAGACGTTCGACAGCATGACTTCCCGTAACCCGCGGTCACCGGCGTGGAGTTCGGCCGCGCGCCAGGTGAAATCGGTGAAGCCGTCCCAAGGGTCCTCGGCGCGAAGAGCCTCTTCGGCGAACTCGCGGATCGTCTCGAACTGGTCGACGAACATGGCCTCGACCAGGTGTTCTTTGCTCGGGAAGCGGCGGTAGACGGTGCCGACGCCGACGCCGGCGTGATGCGCGACGTCGTCGAGAGTCGCTTCGAGTCCGCGCTCGCCGAAGACGTCGCGCGCCGCCGCGATGATGCGCTGCCGATTGAGTTCAGCGTCGCGCCGCAGCGGCCGCGCCGGTGCGGCGGGAGCGAGGTCCCGTGCCATTCGTCCAGCTTAACAAATGAAGTAGAGGACACTTCTCCACTTCTTGTGTACCTTGGGCGGCGAAAGAGGAGATATCTACTCCACATAGCCTCTTCGTCACTATCGGTGAGGAAACCGCCCGTATGCCTGAGTCATCCACCGCTGTCGCCACGCCGCCGGGGGACGCGGCCGCGCAGCACCCCAACCCGCACCACGCCAGGAGATGGCTGATCCTGGTGATGATCGGTCTCGCCCAGCTGATGGTGGTGCTCGACGCCACCGTCGTGAACATCGCGCTCCCGTCGGCGCAGCAGGACCTCGGCTTCTCGAACGACGCCCGCCAGTGGGTCGTCACCGCCTACGCGCTCGCGTTCGGCAGCCTGCTCCTGCTGGGCGGGCGGCTCGCGGACCTCTTCGGCCGCAAACGCGCGTTCCTGGTCGGCCTCGCCGGCTTCGCCATCGTGTCCGCGATCGGCGGCGCCGCCGGCAGCATCGAGATGCTGCTCGTGGCCCGCGCCGCGCAGGGTGTCTTCGGCGCCCTTCTCGCCCCGGCGGCGCTTTCGCTGCTGACCACGACCTTCACCGACCCGAAGGAGCGCGGTAAGGCCTTCGGTGTCTTCGGCGCGATCGGTGGCGGCGGCGCGGCGATCGGCCTGCTGCTCGGCGGTGTGCTGACCGAGTACCTCGACTGGCGCTGGTCGATGTACGTCAACATCATCTTCGCGGTGATCGCGTTCGCCGGCTCGTTCGTGCTGCTGAAGAACTCCGAGACCGACGGCCCTCGCCCGAAGCTCGACATCCCGGGCACGATCACCGCGTCGGCGGGCCTGTTCGCGCTGGTCTACGGCTTCGCGAACGCCGAACGCGACTCATGGTCCTCGATCTCGGTGTGGGGCTTCCTCGCCGCCGGTGTCGTGCTGCTCGTCGCCTTCGTGGCGATCCAGCAGCGGGCCGAGCATCCGCTCCTGCCGTTGCGCGTCCTGCTCGACCGCGACCGCGGCGGCTCGTACCTCGCGATGTTCCTGCTCGCCATCGGGATGTTCTCGATCTTCCTGTTCCTCACCTTCTACATCCAGCTGAACCTCGGTTTCACGCCGGTGCAGAGCGGGGTCGCGTTCCTGCCGATGGTGGCCACCCTGATGGCCAGCGCGACGTCGGCGACGGCCGTGCTGCTGCCGAAGTTCGGCGCGAAACCGTTGGTGTCACTGGGAATGCTGACCGCGGGTGCGGGGCTGTTCTGGCTCTCGGCCATCGACACCACCAGCACGTACGCCAACGGCGTGCTCTTCCCGCTGATGGTCATGGGTATCGGCATCGGCCTCGCCATGGCTCCCGCGATGAGCGTCGCGACCTTCGGCGTCGACACGCATGACGCCGGTGTCGCGTCGGCAGCGGTCAACACCGCGCAGCAGGTCGGCGGCTCGATCGGGACCGCGCTGCTGAGCACGCTGGCCGGCAACGCGGCGACGTCGTTCCTGGCCGGGAAGGTGCCGACGCCGCAACTCGCGGCCGAAGCGGCCGTGCACAGCTACACGACCGCTTTCGTCTGGGGCGGCTGGATCTTCGTCATCGGTGCGGTGATCTGCGGGCTGCTGCTGCGGTCCGGTGCCCCGGCGAAGGCCCCCGAAGGTGCTTCGGAGGGCGCTCCGGTCGCGGTGCACATGTAGGTCGTGAGTGGCGATTCGGGTTCTAACCCGAATCGCCACTCACGACTGCCGTCGCACAGCTTCGAAGACCTCGTCGTCCCATCGGTGCGTCCGGATCAGCCGGTACCGTTCGCAAGCCACCCACAGGTACGCCTCGGCGTCCGTGCGCGAGCCGATCAGATCCGCCTGCCGCAGCATCGCCACCACCGGCACGAACTCCTCGTCGAACCACCGCTGCGCCAGCGTCGCGCGGTCGGAGAAGGTTCCTTCGTCCTGCATCAGCCGGAAGCCCCAAGCCTCGACATGTTCGCCGAGCCGCGCGTAGTCCCACGGATCCGTGAACACCACCGAAGCCCGCGCGTGCCCGGAAAGCGGGACGCGTTCCAGGAACAGCCGCCGGTAGTCCTTCACGATCAGGTCGCCGCGATACCGGATCCCGCTCGGGTCCAGTTTGGTCCGGACCTCGGTGACCATCGCCTCTATTGTGGACAGTCGCATCGCGTGCGCCACCGAGACGCGATGGTGGCCGTCGATGATGAAGTGCAGTTCGCCGACGCGGTACACCTCGATCGGCGGGATCGACTCGCCGCGCCTGGTCGCGAGCGCGAGCCGTTCCCAGCGTTCGCGGACCCGGCCCGACGTCGGGCGGAAGCGGCGGTCGAAGTCGCGGCCGCGGTCGACGCTGCCGACGATCGAATCGAGCCGGATCACCCGCGCGCCGATCTTCCGCTCGCCGAGATACCCGAGCGCGTCGACCACCTCGTGGAACGGCAGCATGATGTTGACGTCGTCAGGCTCACCGCGCAGCCAGTTCGCGAGCCGCGACAACACCTGACGCCTTCGCGCGCGGAGGAAGTCGTGCTCCGCGTCCGCCCGGGGAAAACCGGTGTCCTTCACAGTAACTCCATGATCCGGTGCCCGACGACGTTGCGGACCGTGGTCCCGCCGATCACCCGGTCCGGCACGGGTTCACCGTGCGGGTGGATGTGCCCGTGCAGCAACCATTTCGGCCGCAACGACTCGATCGTGCGATGGAGACAGTCGAACCCGCGGTGCGGCGGGTCCTCGCGGTCGCCGCAGTGCCGCGGCGGCGCGTGGGTGAGCAGGACGTCAACGTCCCGCCCGTCCCTCCAGCGGCGGAACCGGGCCCGGCGCACCAGCCTGCGCGCACGCCGGGCCTGCCGGCGTTGCGTCCACTGGTTCGGGCCGTCGTTGTAGCGGACGGAACCGCCGAGCCCGGCGAAGCGGAGCCCGCCGATGTCGACGATCCGGCCGTCCGCGTTCACCCCGCCCGCCGGGCCCGGCCACTCCGCCGGGAAACCGTCCTTCATGGACAGTCCGCCGTAGCGGGTGTAGCCGGACAGGTCGGGATCGTGGTTGCCCGGGACGAACACGCACGGCACGTCGAGCGCGCTCGCCAGGAATTCGAGGTAGGCGTACGGCAGGTCACCGGCACCGATTACGAGGTCGAGATCGGCGGGTTGACTGTGGACGGCCGACGTCCACAACCGCTCCTCGACCTCGTCCGCGACTACCAGCGCTTTCACGCGCTCCAGCGTAATGCCGGAGCGCTACTTCGGGCCGTGCGCGAACGCGGGGTCCTTGACGATGATCGCGATCACGATGCCCAGCCAGACGAGGCAGAAGGCCAGGGCCCAGAACTTGAGGTTGGTCAGCATCCTTGGCATGAGGAACTCCAGAACTACCGAAAGCGGGAAGAAAGGTCAGAGCCAGCGGTTCTTCCGGAATATTCGGTAAAGCAGGATGCACACGCCGAAGATGATCGTCATCGCCAGCGGGTAGCCGAAGCGCCAGTGCAGCTCCGGCATGTAGTCGAAGTTCATCCCGTAGATGCCTGCCAGCGCCGTCGGGACCGCGATGATCGCCGCCCACGCGGTGATCTTGCGCATGTCGGTGTTCTGCTGGAGCGTGATCTTCGCCAGTGTCGCGTCCACCAGGGTGGTCAGCAGCTCGTCGAAGTTCGCGACCCGCTCCGACACGGTCGTCAGGTGGTCGGAGACGTCACGGAAGTAGGACCGGACCTCGTCCGGGATCAGCCGCGTGTAGCCCTCGGCCAGCCGCTGCAACGGCGTCGCCAGCGGCATCACCGAACGCCGCAGCTCCAGCACTTCGCGCTTCATGAAGTAGATCTGCTCGGCGCTGACCTTGGACCGCGGCGCGAAGACCTGGGTCTCCATCTCGTCGATGTCCGACTCGATCCGCGTGGTCACGTCCAGGTAGTGGTCGACGACGTGGTCCGCGATCGCGTGCAGCACCGCGGACGGCCCGAGTTCGAGCCGCTCCGGGTCCTGGTCGAGTTCGCGGCGCAGCCGGGCGAGCCCCGAGTGGTTCCCGTGCCGCACGGTGATCACGAAATCGCGGCCGAGGAACGCCATCAGCTCGCCGGTCTCGACGATCTCGTTCGCCGTCGTCGGCGACTCGTGCTCGACGTAGCGGACCGTCTTCAGCACCATGAACAAGGTGTCGTCGTAGCGCTCCAGCTTGGGCCGCTGGTGCGCTTCGAGCGCGTCCTCGACGGCCAGCTCGTGCAGGCCGAAGGTCTCCGCGATGCCCTGGATCTGGACGGCGTCCGGCTCGTGCAGGCCGATCCAGACGAACCCGGCGTGCCGCTTGCGCACCTCTTTGATCGCCTCGGCGTGCGTCCAGCGGCCGGGCAGGCGCTTGCCCTCCACGTACACCGCGCAATCGACGACGTACGCCGAAAGGGGGACGGGCAGCGGGCGTTCGGGGACGCTCTTGGCGCGGCCGTTGCTCCGGCCGCGAAGGCCGCCGAGCGAGGGAATGGCAGGCATGGGATCTCCTGGGCAGACGTCGTGCGTTGTGCGCGAAGACGACGGGCCAAGCGGTCGGGAGGCCGCTCGGCGAGGCCAGCGTTCCCGGTTTCGTCAGCCCTGCCAGGTGGGGATCCGGCGAGATGTGAAGGCGGAAACGCTGCGACTACTAGGAAGCGGACTATCGCCACTGGACATCGGGTTCCTCACCTCCTTCGGCTCGGCGGACGGTTACGCAGTGGTGTGGGTCGCGTTGACGACCCGACACCAATGGTCGAGGGTACTCCTCAACACGAATGCCTGTCGTCCCAGGCTCACGCCGCGTTACTCGTGCAGGAGGAATGGGTGCAGTTCGGTCGCTATTACGAAGAGTTCGAGGTCGGTGCCGTCTACAAGCACTGGCCGGGCAAAACGGTCACCGAGTACGACGACCACCTGTTCTGCCTCATCACCATGAACCACCATCCGCTGCACCTCGACGCGCACTACGCCGAGGAGACCACCGACTTCGGCAAGAACGTCGTGGTCGGCAACTACGTCTACTCGCTGCTGCTCGGCATGTCGGTGCCGGACGTGTCCGGCAAGGCGATCGCGAACCTCGAGGTCGAATCGCTGAAACACGTGAAGCCGACGTTCCACGGTGACACCATCTACGGCGAGACCGAGGTGCTGGACAAGACGCCGTCGAAGTCGAAGGACGATCGCGGCGTCGTCTACGTCGAGACCCGCGGCTACAAGCAGGACGGCACAATCGTGTGTGTGTTCCGTCGCAAGGTGATGGTGCCGAAGCGGTCTTACGGTGACAGCAGGGGCGGTGAACAGCCCGGCCGTCCCGTGCCGCACGAATGACGGCTGTCACGAACGGGAAGAGGGAGCGCGTCGATGCCCATCGGGCTGGATGAGATCAAGAGCCGTCTGCGGAAGTTCGCGACCGTCGAGGCGGCCGGTGTTTCGCCGTTGTACGAGCACTTGGCGGCGAAGGCGGCCGAGGACGACGAAGTCGCCGGGCTGCTCACCGACGCGCGCGGCGGTGAAGCGCGCGGGACGCTGCTGATGGCGACGGCGCACCGGCTCATCCAGGCCGACCCGATCCACCCGCTCTCGCGGTACTACCCGTCCGTCGGCGGTTTCGACGGGGTGGACTCGGAGACGTGGCCGCTCTTCCGGTCGTTCCTGCTCGAACGGGCGGACAAGGCCAGGGCGATCATCGCCTCGCGGTACACGCAGACCAACGAGGTCCGCCGCGCCGCGCTGCTCTACCCCGCGGTGACGGCGGCGGCGAAGGAGGCGGGCGGCAAGATCGCGCTGCTCGAGGTCGGCTGTAGCGCCGGGCTGCTCCTCGGCCTGGACAGATACGGCTATCGCTACCAGTGCGACGGCGGCGAGCAGCTCACCGCCGGGCCCGCGAAGACCGCGGTCGGCCTGCACTGCGCCTTGGACCTCGCGATCGGCGCTGTCACGCCGAAGGTGCCGAAGAAGCTGACGATCACCGCCCGCGCCGGCCTTGACCGCGCCCCGGTCGACCTCGCCGACGAGGACGAGCTGGCCTGGCTCGAAGCCTGCGTCTGGGC
Organism: Amycolatopsis sp. NPDC089917; assembly: GCF_040684635.1. Taxonomy (NCBI): domain Bacteria; kingdom Bacillati; phylum Actinomycetota; class Actinomycetes; order Pseudonocardiales; family Pseudonocardiaceae; genus Amycolatopsis; species Amycolatopsis sp. NPDC089917. Next base: position 43,536 of record NZ_JBFBGL010000034.1, read on the forward strand.
CGACCAGCCGGACCGGATCCGCCTGCTGCGCACGGCCGCTGCTGCGCAGGGCAAACAGCGGCCCGAGCTGATCACCGGCGACGCCGTCGACGATCTCGCGTCGGCGGCCGCCACGCTGCCCGCGGACGCCCCGCTCGTCGTGCTGACCAGCCATGTGCTGGCGTACCTGGGGGAGCGGCGGGTGAACTTCCTGGAGGAACTGCGGAAACTCGCCGCGGACCGGCCGCTGTGGTGGGTCAGCGAGGAGTTCTACGCCGCCGCGCTGGAGCCGCTGGTGCCCGGCCGGGCCGAGCTGGCCGAACCCGCGGACCAGGCCGTGCTCGGGCTCGTCCGCTGGGACGGCGGCGCCCCGGACGTGCGCGCGCTGGCCAGGACGGCCCCGCACGGACAGCGGATGACCTGGCTCCCGGTTTAGCTTTTCGGCGCCGCGGAACATGTCGGGAAAGCACCGGTGAGGATAATTTTCCCCTCACGCGGTGCTTTATCCCCGAGTTATTCGCCGAATCGGTCACGGCGGGTGTCAAGCCCGCGTGCGGGTCCCGGTCGGCAGCACTCCCCAGTCGCGGAGAGTGACGAACACGAGTTCGGCCAACCGGCCGTCTTTGTCGAGTTCGATCAAGGTTTCGGCGTCGATCCACCGGGCGTCGTCGGCGTCGTCCCCGGCACGGAGAGTGCCGCCGGTGACCGTGCACGCGTAGTCGTAGATGTCGTACTCGCCGCGGAGGACGTTGCCGACACATGTGCCCGGTATCACGTCGAGTCCGGTCTCTTCCCGCATCTCACGGATGACGGCCGCTTCGTCCGTTTCGCCTGGTTCCACGTGTCCGCCGGGGACCGACCAGAGTCCCCGTCCGGGTTCATTCGCGCGCAGAATCAGCAGAATCCGGCCGAGTTCGTCGTGAACGATGCCGCCTACACAGCGGACGGTGCTGTCCGAAACGGTGTTCATTCCCGAATGGTAGACGCGGGCTTCCTGACAACGGCTGTCCTGTACACGGAGAGTAGCCGTACGGTACACTTCCCTTCGCCGGCTGACCCAAGCGCGGGACTTCCCTCCCGTGCCGGTGGAAGGTGCGGTACAAAATGAATAGCCAGTATCCGCAGTCAGTCACCGTAAGAGACAGGATTGATCGCCGTGAACGCGAAAAAGCTACTCACTTTCGCAGGAATCGCGTTGGTGCTGTTCTTCGTGATCGCGCAGCCAGGTCAGGCCGCGGGCCTCGTGGGAAACATCATCGGCTTCCTGCGTGACTCGGCCGAATCGGTGATCACCTTCGTCAGCAACGTCTTCAGCTAGCGGCAGAGCGGATAGTCTATAGGTATGTTCGCCCCACGCGATCCAGACGAGTACCTCCTCGACACCGAGCGGCGGGTCATCAGGATTCGCCGGCACTGGGCGGTGCTGCTGTGGGACACCTTCGAGGCGGTGGCCTTGCTGGCCATCTGCGTCCTGGTGTCCTATCTGCTGCCTGCCGCCGCGTGGGTGATCCAGAACATCCTCTGGTACGCCGCGTTGCTCGTCATCCTGCGTTTCGCGTACGTGGTGATGGAGTGGTGGGTCGAACGGCTGGTCGTCACGGACAAACGCTTCGTGATGACCACCGGCGTCTACACCACCAAGGTGCTGATGATGCCGATCACCAAGGTCACCGACCTCACCTACGAGCGTTCGGCGACCGGCCGGATCTTCGGCTACGGGACGATGGTGGTCGAGTCGGCCGGTCAGATCCAGGCGCTGAACCGCATCGACTACCTGCCGAAGCCGGAAGAGTTCTATGACACCATTTCGGAGCTCGTCTTCGGCGACAAGCAGAAGCAGGCCGAGCGCTTCTCCATGATCAAGGCGCAGCGTGCGGCACGCGGCAAGAAGAAGGTCGGTTAGCGCAGGTCCCGGGGTCGCTGTGACCTGGCGCATCCTCGATACTCATTCTCGATGCGCATCGACCTGCACGCCCACTCCACCGCCTCCGACGGTACCGACAGCCCTGCGGGGCTGGTCGCTGCCGCGGCGAAGGCGGGCCTCGACGTAGTCGCGATCACCGATCACGACACCACGGCCGGCTGGGCCCCGGCCGCCGAGGCACTCCCGCCGGGGCTTTCCCTCGTGCCCGGCGCCGAGCTGTCCACGATCTCCGTGGATCCGGTGTCCGGACGGCACGTCAGTGTCCACCTGCTCGCGTACCTCTTCGACCCGGAGTCGAAGGCGGTCGTCGCCGAGCAGACCCGGCTGCGGTCGGAGCGGCGCTGGCGGTTGCGCGTGATGGCCGAGCGGATGGCGGCCGACGGCCTGCCGGTCGATCCCGACGAGGTCATGTCGCTGCTGCCCGCGGACGGGTCGGCCGGACGGCCGCACCTCGCGCAAGCCCTTGTGCGGGCCGGTGTCGTCTCGTCGGTGAACGAGGCCTTCGGGAGCTACCTGGGCAACGGCAGCGGGTACTTCGTGGCGCGGCAGGACACGCTCGTCGAGGACGCGATCGACATGATCGCGGAAGCGGGCGGCGTCACCGTGATCGCGCATCCCTTCGCCTACACGCGAGGCGCGACCATCACCGTGGACGTGCTCGCCGGGCTGGCCGAACACGGGCTCACCGGCGTCGAGGTCGACCATCCGAACCACGACGAGGAAACCCGCGTCCGGCTGCACGGGCTGGCGGGAGAACTGGGGCTCGTGCGCACCGGGTCGAGCGACTACCACGGCACGAACAAGACCATCGATCTCGGTGACGAGACCACCGATCCGCTCGCGTTCGAAGAACTCGTCGCGCGGTCGACCGGGTACCAGGTCGTGACCCGGTGACGATCACGGACTTCTTCGACGCGCGCCTGTTCATGAGCGCGACGATCACGCTGATCGTCATCATGGACCCGCCCGGCACGGTGCCGGTGTTCCTGAGCCTGACCGGCCGCAAGCCGGTGGCGTTCCGTGCCAAGGCCGCGCGGCAGGCGGTGCTGGTCTCGCTGCTGGTGATCTCGCTGTTCGCCGTTGCGGGACAAGCGATCTTGTCGTATCTCGGCATCGGGATCCCGGCTCTGCAGGGCGCGGGCGGGCTCCTGCTGCTGCTCATCGCGCTGCAGTTGCTGACGGGTAAGACCGGCGGCGAGGCCGAGGCGGCGGGCGACGACGTCAACGTCGCGCTCGTGCCGCTCGGGACGCCGCTGCTCGCCGGCCCGGGCGCGATCGCGGCGACCATCGTCTTCGTGCGACAGGCCGACGGGCACGTCGGCGCGTACGTGGCTCTCGCGCTTTCGATCGTGACGGTGCACTTCGTGCTGTACCTGTGCATGCGGTACTCGGGCGTGGTCATCCGGCTGATCAAGGAAAGCGGGATCACGCTGCTGGCGAAGATCGCCGGTCTGCTGCTGGCCGCCATCGCGGTCGAGCTGGTGGCGAACTCGGTGAAGGGCTTCATCTCGGGCACGTGACCGGGGGTGGCCCAAGTACATGAAGGGGTCCTTCACGGAGCTAGGCGCGAGCAAGGGGGCCTTCATGTACCTGGGCCCGGGGCGAGGGCAAGTCCGTGAAGGCCTCCTTGCCTACCCTGAAGGTAGTGAAGGCCCCCTTCACGGACTCTGGGTCCCTTAAGGCGACCTTCACGGACCACCCGGGTCACCCCAGACACCTCAGACGCCACAGCGGGTGCGGGCGAAGGCAGCCCAAGTACATGAAGGGGTCCTTCACGGAGCTAGGCGCGAGCAAGGGGGCCTTCATGTACCAGGCGCAGACCCGGGGCGATAGCAAAGGTCCCTTGCTCCCCTCCTGGGGATCCCCTCGAAAAGTGTCGGTGGGGGTGCGTAGCGTTGCGGGCGGGGTGATCCGATGGAGCAGATTGGTTTCGACTTCGGCGTCGAAGCGCCGCGCAAGCTGACGAAGGTCTCGCCCGCGCGCCTCGCGACGTTCGAAGATTGCCCGCGCCGTTATCGCATGTCGTACCTGGACCGCCCGTCCCCGACACGCACCGGCGCGTGGGCGCACAGCACGCTGGGCGCGGTGGTGCACAACGCTTTGCGGGCGCTTTTCGACCTGCCGGTCATCAAGCGCGTGCCGCAGCGGGCGATGGCGCTCGTCGCCGAGCACTGGAAGGACGCCGGGTTCGAGGACGCCGATCAGGCGGCCAGGTACCGGGCCCGGGCCAAGGGCTGGGTCGCGGAGTACGTCGAGCACAACGACGTCAGCGTCGAGCCGGTCGGGCTGGAGCGGTGGGTTTCGGCACCCGTCACGCTCGAACCGGGCAGCGGGCCCAGCCTCATCATCGAAGGCCGTGCCGACCGTATCGACCAGCGCGGCCGGGAACTGGTGATCATCGACTACAAGACCGGCCGTCGCGAGCCGGACGAGTACGAGGCGCGCTCTTCGCAGGCCTTGGCGCTGTACGCGGTCGCGGCCGCCAGGACGTTGCGGACGCCGTGCTACCAGGTCGAGCTGCACCACGTGCCCACCGGCACCGTCGCGGCCGCCGAGCACACCGAGCAGAGCCTCGAACGCCATCTCCAGCGCGCCGACGAGACCGCCGGGGACCTGCGGCTGGCAACGGATACCCTGAACGCCGGCGGCGACGAGGACGTGTTGTTCCCCGCGCGCCCCGGCCGCCGATGCTCCTGGTGCGACTTCCGGCCCAGTTGCGCGGCAGGCCAGGAGGCCGGGCCCGCGGCTCAGCCGTGGGAGTTGCTGGCGCCCTAGATTCCCGAGACCCGACGATTGGACAGGCGAGGACGTGTCGTCACCGGACACCGAAGAACTCGCGACCACGCCGCCGCCCGCGGAGCCGGGTGAGCCCGTGGCTCCCGAACGCGGCCGTTTCTGGCGCGGGCTGACCGGTTCTCTCGCGTCCGGGATGGTCGTGCTCGCGGTGATCGTCCTCGCGATCGCCGGGATCTGCCTGTTCACCGATGCTCCCGGGCCCGGGCCGCTGATGCTGATCGGACATCCGGTCGCGGCGGTGGTCGCCGTGCTGGCCCAACGGGTCGCCGATGCGCGAAATGGTCGTATCGCGGGCTTCGCGGGTCTCGGCGTCGTCGTGAGCGTGACGGCCGCGCTGAGCTTGTTCTGGTGGAACTGACGGCAGCAAACTGCCATGTGACCGGAAAAGAGCTCCGGTCCGGCGAAACTTTGAACTCACTGGGCGCGTCGTAGACGAACACCCGCCGCGCAGCGAGGACGAAGGGCACCGTGATGACCTACCCACCCCAGCCAGGACAGCCCCAGTACGGCCAGGACGGGCAGCAGTATCCCGAGCAGCAGTACCCGGGGCAGCAATACCCGCAGGGCGGCTACGACCAGAGCGGCGCGTACCCCCAGCAGCCTCAGCAGCAGTATCCCGGCTACGGCCAGCAGTACCCCGGTCAGAACCAGCAGTACGTACAGGGCTTCGGCGGGCCGCCCGCGCCGCCGAAGAAGAGCAACACCGGCCTGCTGGTGGGTATCGCCGCCGCGGTCGTCGTACTGGTCACGCTGGCCATCACCGGGTTCGCCGCTCCCGGGTTCTTCCTGAGCGACGACAAAGCGGCAGGACCCGAAGCGACCGCGCGGGCGATCGTCGACGGCATCAACGCCCACGACAGGACCGCGTTGACGGCGCTCAAGTGCGCGGACGCGGACAAGGACGTCGAACAGGCCATCGAGCGAGTCAGCGACGTCTCGGACGCCACGCTCGGCGAGGCCACGAAGGCCTCCGAAACCGAGTACACGATGACAGTCACGTTGAACGTCGAAGGACGAACCCGTACCGGCACCGGCACGCTCGCCCGTGAGGGCGAAAAATGGTGCTGGAAGGAAATCGGCCGGTTCCGGACCAAGACCTCGACCACGACCACGCGATGACGGCGGGGCGGTAGCAAGGGACCTTTGCTATCGCCTGCCGGTCACTTGAGGGCGACCAGGGTGGGGCCGCGCTGCTCCAGCAGCACCGGCCCGACCGAAGACAGCTGCACGGGGCCGTTGTAGCCACGGCGGTCGATGCCCACGGTGCGGACCGTGGTGCCGCTCAGCTCGTCGAGCACGGCGAGCCCGCCCTTGATCGGCACGACCAGCTGTTCCCCGAAGGTCACCCCCGGCCCGGCGGAGCTGTTCAGCGACCAGCGCGGCGTGAGGTCGTCCCGTGAGAACGCCATGGTCTTCGAACCGGTGAACCAGTAGACGCCCTGCGCGGTCCACGCGGTCGTCATGATGCCGCCTTCGGGATCCTGCGCGAGGTCCGCGGCGGGCACGTCGAGCGGGTACGCCGACTTCTGTGTGCCGTCGCCGCCGTAGATGACCAGCAGTTTCTGTTCAGGAAGCGCGATCAGCGCGAGGTCGCCGGACATCGCGACGACTTTCGCGTTCTTCCCGGCGAGGACGGTGCTGTAGTCGACCTTCGGGTCGTCGGCTTCGTCGTTGGTCGCGCGGTAGACGGAGAACCGGTCGGCCGGATCGCCGGGGCAGCGTTCGATCACGCCGATCTTGCCCGCCGCGGCGGCCACCGTGCCGTAGGTGCAGCCCGTCCTCGGCTGCTTGTTCGCGTTCACGATGGCCGGGACCTGGCCGTACTCCATGCTCTTGACCAGGTCGTCGCGCCAGGTGTTGAGCAGTTTCTTGCCGGTCGTGGTGACGTGCGAGCCGTCGACGACCAGCCGGGTGCCGAGTTCGGCGTCACCGTTGCGCTGCGCGGTGCGGCGCCCGGTGCCCGTGTCGAGCTGGGTGACCTCGCTGCAGCCGGTGTCCTTGCGGTACACCGCGTCCACCTTGATCCCGGCGAGCGCGACGGTGCACAGTTCGAGGTCGCGCGAATAGCGCCAGCGGACGTCGCCGGTGTACGGGTCCCGGCCCAGAACCTCGCCCTTTTCCGCGGTGACGACGCTGTTGGCCTCGCCGATCGGAGAGGGCGTCGCCGAACTCGGCGCGTGCCACAGCTCGGTCAGCGAGCCGGGGACCTGTGCCGGTGCGGGCGGGAGCCCGGGCGGCAGCGTGGCGGCGACCTGGGTGACCGTCGCCGCGCTGTCGCTGTTCACGCCGATGACGACGCCGGTGACCGCGACGAGGGCCACGATCGCCGCGGCGAACGCGCGATCCCGCGTGCGGTTCCACGGCGAGCGCCGGGCGCGTTTCCCGGCCAGCGGCGGCTTGGTGTCCGCCACCGGCACGGGTTCGGCGTCCAGCACGTCTTCCGTGCCGATCGAGGCCGTGGTGTCCGGTTCGACGTCGTTCGACGTCTCCTCGGGTCCGTCGGGCACGGGCCGCGCCGGATCCTCGTCCGGCGCGGCGTCCCAGCGTTCGCTCACGTGCCCTAGCCCCCCACGTCCGCGGATGAAAGCTCAGTCTGCCGACGCAGGTGTATCAGAAGTCGCCGACGGACGGCGACGGCGGCGTCGGCGAGCCGGGCGCTCGGCGCTCTCGCCAGCTTCCTTCTCGACCGCGGGGCCGCTGGCTTCCGGGCTCGGCTTCGCGCCACCGCGGCTGCGGCGACGGGTCCGCGTACGGCCCTCCGAAGCGCCTTCGCTCTGGCCTTCGGCGCTGTCCGAAGCAGCGGCAGCGGCGTCGGCGGCCTCGATCTTGGCAGCCGCGTTGGCACCGCCACGGGTCCGCTTGCGCGGCGCGCGGTTGCGCTTGCGGGGAGCCTCCTCCTCGGTCGCCCCGCGGCCACGGCCGCGACGCTTGCCGCCCAGGTCCTCTTCGGCCTCGGCCGAAAGACCGGCGCGGGTCCGCTTCGACAGCGGGAGGCGCCCGGTGGTGCCCTCGGGGATGCCGAGGTCGCTGAACAGGTGCTTCGACGACGAGTACGTCTCGACCGGTTCCGGCTTGTCGAGGCCCAGCGTGTCGGAGATCAGCTTCCAGCGCGGCTCCTCGTCCCAGTCGACGAGGGTGATCGCGACACCGGTGCGCCCCGCGCGGCCGGTGCGGCCGATGCGGTGGACGTAGGTCTTCTCGTCCTCCGGCGTCTGGTAGTTGATCACGTGCGTGACGTCGTCGATGTCGATGCCGCGGGCGGCGACGTCGGTGGCGACCAGCACGTCGACCTTGCCGGAGCGGAACGCGCGTAGCGCCTGCTCGCGGGCGCCCTGCCCCAGGTCACCGTGCACGGCGGCGGCCGCGAAGCCACGCTCGACGAGTTCGTCGGCGACCTTCTGCGCGGTGCGCTTGGTGCGGGTGAAGATCATCGTCAGGCCGCGGCCCTCGGCCTGCAGCGCGCGGGCGATCAGCTCGGGCTTGTCCATCGAGTGCGCCCGGTAGACGAACTGGGTGGTGCGCTCGTGGATGGCGCCGGCGTCGTTCTCCTCGGCGCGGATGTGCGTCGGCTGGTTCAGGAACGTGCGGGCCAGCGTGATGATCGGACCCGGCATGGTCGCCGAGAACAGCATCGTCTGCCGCGCGTCCGGGACCATCCGCAGGATGCGCTCGATGTCGGGCAGGAAGCCCAGGTCGAGCATCTCGTCGGCCTCGTCCAGCACCAGGCCGCGGATCTTGCCGAGCACCAGGTGCTGCTGCTCGGCCAGGTCCAGCAGGCGGCCCGGGGTGCCGATGACGACGTCGACGCCCTTGCGGAGCGCCTCGATCTGCGGCTCGTACGGACGGCCGCCGTAGATGGCCAGCGTGCGGATGCCGAGGTGCTTGCCCGCGCCCTTGAGGTCGTTCGCGACCTGGATGCACAGCTCACGGGTCGGCACGACGACCAGCACCTGCGGGGTGCCGTCGCCGGGGACCTCGACGCGGTGCAGCAGCGGGACGCCGAAGCCCAGCGTCTTGCCCATACCGGTGCGGGCCTGGCCGATCAGGTCGTCGCCGGCCATGGCCAGCGGCAACGTCAGGGCCTGGATGGCGAAGGTGCGCTCGATGCCGGCCTCGCCGAGAGCCTTCACGATCTCCGGCTTGACGCCGAAGGAGGCGAAGGTGGGGGATTCGGGTTCCACCTCCGCGCCCGCCTGCAGCGGGTGCGACGTGTCCAGCGCGGCCGGGCCGGTCTCGCTGTGCTCCAGCGCGACGGCGGCCGGGACGCCGGTGGTGGTGTTCTGTTCGGTTGTGGTTTCGTTCGTGGTCAGGGTGCTCGCCTCTCTCGTGACCAGCGCGCACTGCCCTGGTCACCGATCGACACTCGACCACGAAAATTCGCTCGGGCTCCGCGCTACTGGCGCTGAAGCGGCCCTTCGTGGGAATGCCGCAGGATGGCGTGCACGCACATCATTCTTGTGCTGACCGGGGCCACATCGGCTGTCCTTCAGCCGTAGCGGCGTCCCGATCCGGGACGGAAGATCCGTCGTATCCGGCCGTCAGTGTACCTGGTCTGCGGTTTTAGGAAAGTCCCCCGGCGTGTCGGGAGGTGGGATCGGTCTCTTCCCGGCCGGGCGAGTGTGTTCGGGGATACTCTTTCCGCCGTGACGGAGGCAAAGCAGATCAGTGAAGGCGTAGTCGATTTGCTCGGCGTACTCGCCTATGGGGAATTGTCCGCATTCGATCGCATGGCCGAGGACGCGCGCACCGCGCCGACGCTGGCCGGACGGGCCGCGCTGGCGTCCATGGCGGCCGCCGAGATCGGGCACTACGACCTGCTCGCCAAGCACCTCGCGGGGCACGGCGTCGCCATCGAGGACGCGATGCGGCCCTTCGTCGGGCACATCGACGCCTGGCACGCCTCCACCGCGCCGCGATCGTGGCTCGAATCACTGGTGAAGGCCTACGTCGGCGACGGGCTCGCGGCGGACCTCTACCGCGAGATGGCCAGCTGGCTCGACCCCGAGACCAAGGACCTGGTGCTCACCGTGCTCGCCGACACCGGGCATTCGGCGTTCGCCGAGCGCGAGGTGGCGGCCGGGATCGAGGCGGACCCCAAGGCGCGCGACAAGCTCGCGCTGTGGGGCCGTCGTCTGCTGGGGGAGGCGCTCACGCAGGCCCAGTACGTCGTCGCGGAGCGGGACGGGCTCGCCGAACTGATCGTCCAGGGCTCGGGCGACCTTTCGGGAATCGCCGCGCTCTTCCGCCGGTTGCAGCAGGGGCACACCAAGCGCATGCAGGTGCTGGGGCTCGGCTGAGGCCTTCGGCTAGCCTTGGCGTACCAGTGAATTTCGAACTTTCAAGCGGAGGTCCCACGTGGAGGTCAAGATCGGCATCAAGGACACGCCGCGAGAGCTCGTGGTGTCCAGCAGCCAGTCGCCCGACGAGGTCGAGGAACTGGTCGCGAACGCCTTGAGGGCCGGCGACGGGATCTTCCGCCTCGACGACGAAAAGGGCCGCAAGTACATCGTGCCCACCGAGCGGATCTCCTACGTGGAGATCGCGCCGTCGGACGTCCGCAAGGTCGGTTTCGCCGTCGGTGGCTGACCCGATCGGGTCATAGTCGCATGTCACAGTGGCGTCACCGCTGCGTCTCAGCCAGCTCTCAGATTTGATCGTCACGCTAAGGCGGGGACGGCAAGGGGGCTAGCCGAGAGATGAGGTGGACGGCGTCACTGTGATGGACCGCGCGCTGGTCGACAGCGCGCGAACTGTTCCCGGACAAGGCAAACGGGTCGCGGGGCGGCTGACCGGCATCGACGTCGCCCGCGGCCTGGCCGTACTCGGCATGTACGCGGTGCATGTCGGCCCCGAACCCGCCAAAGGCGGCGTCGGGGTGCTGTTCAAGCCGTTCGAAGGCCACTCCGCGGCGCTGTTCGCGGTGCTGGCCGGCGTCTCCATCGCGCTGATGTCCGGCGGCCGCCGCCCGAAACTGGGCCGCGACCGCACGCGCGTCGCGCTGAAGCTGGCTACCCGCGCCCCGCTGCTGGTGGCGCTGGGGCTGTGGCTGACCAGCCTCGAGACCGGCTACATGGTGATCCTGGCCTACTACGGGGCCTGTTTCCTCTTCGCGATCCCCTGGCTGCGCGCGGGTGCGAAGGCGCTGGCGATCGCCTCGGTCGTCGTCGCCGTGGTGGGCCCGCTGCTGTCGCATCTGATCCGGATCCAGCTGCTGCCCCGTGACCTGCTCTTCTTCGCGCCGGACCTGACCGCGGACGACGTCACGTCGACCGGGCTGCTGAAGGCCGCGACCGTGCTCGTGCTGACCGGGACCTTCCCCGCGCTGACGCTGATAGCGTACGTGTTCGCGGGGATGGCGATCGGGCGGATGGATCTGACTTCGCGCAGCGTGTGCCGCCGGCTGTTCTTCGGCGGGTCGGGGCTCGCGGTGGGCGGGTACCTCGTGTCCTGGATCGCGACCGGGCCGCTTGGCGGCATGCAGGCCGTCTACCGGTCACTGGAACCGGCCGCCGCGCAGATGGGGATGACGCCGCAGGAGTTCTTCCGCCTGCACCAGACCTGGATCCACGGCACGCCGCCGACCACCAGCTGGGCCTGGGAACTGCTGCCGACGGGGACTTCGTACACGCCGTTCGACCTGCTGATCTCGATCGGGATCGCGGCGGCGGTGATCGGGGGCTGCCAGCTGCTGATGCCGAAGTTCGAGCGCGTGCTGCGGCCGCTTTCGGACCTGGGCGGGCGGGTGCTGAGCGCGTACGTGCTGCATTTCGTGGCGATCGCGCTGCTGTGGGACGGGAGCGACGGCGACTCGATCTTCAGCGTGCTGCACTTCGTCGAGTTCTCGGTGGTCGCGCTGACCGGCGCGGTGCTGTGGCGGAAGTTCGTCGGGCGCGGGCCGCTGGAATGGGCGATGAACAAGCTTTCGAGCTGGCCGAAGCATCTCTTCGCGGATGCGCGGGTGCCTGCTCAGCGGCGGGGCTGAACGCAAAGGTCCCTTGCTGTCGCGCGGGGTGGCCGAAAGTCCGTGAAGGCCTCCTTGAGGGACCCTGGGTCCCTCAAGGAGGCCTTCACGGACTTTGGAGGAGAGGTGTCAGGCGTTGAGTTCGTTCAGCTCTTCGAGGCTGGTCGGCACGTGGAAGGGCGGCGTGCTGGTGCCCATGATGCGGTAGCGGTCCCACGGGTCCGGGTCGGAGAGTTCGCCCTTCGCGGTGTACTCGCCCGCGCGGATCTCGACGGCGGTCTTCTTGCCGCCTGCGGCCGCGGACACCTGCTCGTTGGTGGCCACGCGCCCGTACCAGCGGTAGTACCCGTCGATGGGCTGGAAATAGCCCCGCAGGTCGACCGTGGCCGTGATCTCGGCTCCGTCGATCACGAGGACCGCTTCGCCGACGTAGCCGTCTTCGTCGTGCTCGCTCATTGCCCCTCCGCCTGGTTTTCCTGGGTCTTCCGCATCTGGACGACCTTGTTCTCTTCGAGCGGCAGGTTCGGGTCGATGACGATGCCCTGCTGCCGGGAGAGGCCGTCGATCGCGGCCCAGATGATCTGCGTCAGGTATTCGACGACGCTGTCGCGGCCCATCGAGCGCCGGTCCAGCCACCATTCGCCGGTGCTCTGCACCATGCCGACGATGCCGTGCGCCCAAGGTTCGGCGGCGCCGGAGTCCATGTTGAACATCCGCATGTAGTCGCCGAGCAGCGCGGTCAGCGCGGTGGCGATCAGTTCCTTGTCCTCGGCGACGACGTCGGATTTGACGAGCACCTTCTCCTGCAGGCCGCCGCGCGCGAGCAAGCGGTACAGGTTGGGGTGCTCCTCGATGACGCTGAAGAACGAGTCGAGCGCCATCCGGATCCGGGGGACCGGGGCCAGCTCGGAGTTGATCGCCGGGATCAGCCGCTGGAAGAGGATCTCCGTGCCGCGCTGCCCGAGCGCGACGTACAGATCCGCCTTGTCGTCGAAGTGCCGGTACAGCACGGGTTTCGTGACGCCCGCCTCGGCGGCGACGTCCTCCATGCCGAGGTCCGGGCCGTGCGAGTCGAGCGCGCGGAGGGCGGCCTCGACGAACTCCGCGCGGCGCGCGATCCGGTGCTTGCGCCAGCGGTCGCGACGGGCGTCACCCGTGTCGGCCTCACCCGCCGTGGGGTGCTTGCTCGACTGCTTGCTGTTGCGCTTGACACGTTCGATCACCCCAGTCATGCTACCAGAGGTAACTGTTACCGCGAGTTACAGATAGGGGTGTGTCGGCAATGACGCGGGCGCTGAAAGAGACAGACCGGGAGAAGACGGCCGAGCGGCTGCTGAAGTCTTCCGCCAACAAGTTCTACGACCCCGACGTCGACATCGACTGGAACGCTCCGCTCGTGGACGGGAAGCGCTTCATCCCGGCACACCGTTCTTCGCTCTACGGCACGAAGCTGTGGGACTCGCTCTCCGAAGAGCAGCGCATCGAACTCGGCAAGCACGAGGTCGCGAGCGTCGCCACGACCGGGCTGTGGTTCGAAATCCTCTTGATGCAGATGCTGCTCAAAGAGGTCTACGAAGAAGACCCGACCAGCTCGCACGCGCAGTACGCGTTGACAGAGATCGCGGACGAATGCCGTCACTCGACGATGTTCGCGCGGATGGCTTCGCGGATCGGCTGCCCGTCCTACGGGCCCGTGCCGTGGCTGCGGCGGCTGGCGAAACTGATGCCGTCGATCAGCTACGGGCCCGCGCGCTACGGCGCGATCCTCGTCGCCGAAGAGGTCCTCGACCGGCTTCAGCGCGAGCAGATGAACGACCCGGACATCCAGCCGCTGGTGCGCATGGTCAACCGGATCCACGTTCTCGAAGAAGCCCGGCACGTCACCTTCGCCCGCGAAGAGGTCACTCGCGGGATGGCGAAGCTGACGAAGAAGGAGATCGTCTATCAGCAGTTCATCATCGCGCTGATCTCGTACTTCGTGACCCGGGCCTTCATCAACCCGCGCGTCTACAAGGCGGTCGGCATCCGGCCGCGTGACGGTGTCGAAGCCGCGCTCAGCAATCCCCACTGGCGCGAAAGCATCCAGTGGGCGGGCGAGAAGATCATGCCGTTCCTGCAGGAATCCGGTCTGGTCGGCAAGCCCGGCATGTACTTCTGGCGCAAGTCCTTCCTGCTGCCGGGGAAGCGATGAGGGGCGTCAAGCAGCGCGGCACCGTCTCGTGGGACCCGTCCCGCGAGCACCGCTTCGTGACCGGTGACGGCACCGCCCTGCACGTCGAGACGAGCGGCCCCGCCGACTCCGAACTCACGCTGGTCCTCGTCCACGGCTGGACCCAGGACCACCGGACCTGGGACGGCGTGGCCTCGCGGCTCGGCGATTCCGTCCGGACCCTGCGCTACGACCTGCGCGGGCACGGCGGTTCCGCGCCGGCGAAACCGGGGACGGCCACGATCGCGACCCTCGCCGACGACCTCGCCGAGCTGATCCAGGACCGCGTTCCGAACGGGCCGCTCGTGCTCGCCGGTCACTCCATGGGCGGGATGACCATCATGGAGTTGTCCCGCAGGCACCCCGACCTCGTGGCCCGGCGCGTCGCAGGGGTCGCGTTCGTCGCCACATCGTCCGGTGAGATGGACCGGATCACCCTCGGCCTGCCGGGGATCGCGGGCAGTGGCGCGGCGAGGTTCGAACGGAGGCTCGCGAAGCTGCTCGCGAAGAACCGTCGGGACGCCTTGCCGTTGCCGCTGTCCGTGGTGCGCCCCGGCGCGCGGCTGCTCGTCTTCGGACGGCGTCCGCGGCGGGCCGATGTGGACTCGGTCGCCGAACAGCTGCTGTGCGCGCATCCGGCGAGCGTCGCCGGATTCCAGGACGCGATCTCGCGGCACGACTGCCGCGTCACGCTGTCCGCGCTGCAGGGGAAACCGGTGATCGTGCTGTCGGGGGAGCGGGACCGGCTCTGCCCGACCCCGCACGCCAAGGTCATCGCCGACGCGCTGCCGGAGGCCGAATTCGTGCGGTACCCGGGCGCTGGGCACATGCTGCCGCAGGAGCGGGCGCAAGAGGTTTCAGATCGCATCGCGGCACTCGTCCGCCGCGCCGCGAGGGTCTGAAAAGGGAGCAAGGGACCTTTGCTGTCGCTCTCGGTGGGGCAGGCGACAGCAAAGGTCCCTTGCTCCGTTCAGAGGCGGGTGTAGCCGTTTTCCAGCAGGCGGACGCCCGTCGCCTGGTACGCGTCCTGGTCGTCCGGCGCGATGGTCGCCAGCCCGTCGACGTAGCGGTTGAACATGCAGAACGCGGCCGCGATCAGGACCGTGTCGTGGATTTCGACATCCGTCGCGCCCTCGGCGCGGGCGGCGGCGATCAGGTCTTCGCTCACGGATTTCCCGCCTTCGCGGACGGCGAGCGCGACGTGCAGCAGCGCCTTCACCTTCGCGGACACGGGCGCGCCGTCGACGTCCGTCCAAGCCGCTTCGACGACCGGCATGCCGCCTTCGAGCGCTTCGGCCGCGACGGCGGCGTGACTGCGCGAGCAGAACGTGCAGTCGTTGCCGCGCGAGACGACCGCGCCGATCAGCTCGCGTTCGCCCACGCTGAGGCTGCTCGGGCCGCGAAGCAGGACTTCGGCGAGTTGCCCGAGCGGCGCCGCCGTTTCCGGCCGGTAGGCGAACAAGGCGGTGATGCCGGGCAGGTTCTCGTCGAGCGCGATGTGGGGCATGGGGGACTCCTCGCGGATCGGCAAAGTGATCGCCCGATTCATAGCCGAGAACGGGCCTGGCCCGGTGCCGCCGTTCGTGGTTGAGTCGGATGGACACGCACGAGGGGGCATCGTGATCGTCCGAATCCGCCCCCTCGCGGGCCGCGCGCGAGTACCTGGGCCTGCCCCGACTGGCGCCGGGCGCGCCCGCCGCCGGCAACCCACGCACTTCGTCCTCTGAACGCGGTGGTCGCGTTGCGCAAGGGCCGCATTCAGAGGACGAAACGCGATCAGTGCTGGAGCGGGAAGCCACCGCCGATGCCTCGCCAGGCGAGGTTGGCGGTGAGGGCGACGGCCTCTTCGCGGCTCATCGACTTGTGGTGCGCCAGCCAGAACCGCGCGCTGACCTGTGAGAGGCCCACCAGGCCGACGGCGAGCAGCCGCGCCTTGTCCTCATCGAGGCCCGCGTCGGCGGTGATGGTCTCGGTGATCGCGTCGACACTGGCCGACGTCGCCCGGTCCACCGCCTCCTGCACGGCGGGCTCGCCGCGCAGATCGGACTCGAAGACCATGCGGAACGCGCCGGCGTCGTTGTTGACGAAGTCGAAGAACGCGCCGACGGTCGCCGGGACACGCTGCTTGTTGTCCGTCGTGGAGTCGAGTGCTTCCGTGACCCGCCGCACCAGCTCGTCGACGTGGCTCTCCAGCAGCGCGATGTAGAGGTCGAGCTTGCCGGGGAAGTGCTGGTAGAGGACCGGCTTGCTGACTCCGGCCTCTTCGGCGATCTCGTCCATCGCGGCGGCGTGGTAGCCGTTCGCGGCGAACACACGCTGCGCGGCGGCCAGCAGCTGGGCGCGGCGTTCCGTTCTGGGCAGCCGGACGCCTCGGGCCAGTCGCGCCATTTCTGTCATCGTTCCTCCAGTTCGAGGCACTCGTCTCCGCCGAGAACGCGTCAGCCTTGGACTCATCAGCGCAGTCGAGCGGGCTCCGCGGGGCGGGGTCACCGCCGCGTGAAGTGAGCTCAAGATTACTCGCCGGTACGGCCGGACCGCCAAGGGTCGGGCATCCTTGACGCTGTGTCTTCTTCAGTTTCCCGTGCCGCCCGGGGTCGTCCGCCGCTGACCCACGTACCGCTGTCGCGCAGGTCGTTGCCGTCGCTGGACCCCGCGCCGCCACCTTGGCCCGGGGAAACAATAGGTGTCGGCGGGGTGAAATTGCACATCCGCAGGACACCGGGTGGCCCGGCGACGGCGGTCTACGTCCACGGGCTCGGCGGCTCGTCCACGAACTGGACCGACCTCGCCGCGCTGCTGGCGCCCCAGGCGGGAGGCACTTCGGTCGATTTGCCCGGCTTCGGCTATTCAGAGCCGCCGGACGGCTTCGACTTCAGCCTCGACGCGCACGCCGAGGTCGTCGCGAGCCACATCGAGAGCCTCGAAACCGGGCCCGTGCACCTGCTCGGCAACTCCATGGGCGGCGCGGTCGCGCTGCTCGTCGCGGCCCGACGCCCGGAGCTGGTGAAGACACTGACGCTGATCTCGCCCGCGATGCCGGATCTGCGTCCCAGCATGAAGCGGCTGTCCGACCCGCGGATGGCGTTCGCGTACCTGCCGCTGGTCGGCCCGCGGGTGCGCCGTCAGCTGGCCGCGCTCGGCCCGCGCGAGCGCGCGATGCAGGTCATCAAGCTGTGCTTCGCCGATCCGTCCCGCTTCGCCGAAAGCCGGCTGGACGAACTCGAGCAGGAGCACAGCGCCCGTGCCGGGTTCGCCTGGGCCGCCCCCGCGCTGGCGCGCAGCACGTTCGGCATCTTCCGGACGTGGTCCGCGCGCGGTCCAGCGTCGCTGTGGGCCGTCGCGCCGACCGTCTCCACGCCTGCTCTCGTCGTGTGGGGGCAGCACGACCGGGTGATCTCCGTCCGGCGCGCGGAGCGGACCGCTCGGCTACTTCCGCACGCCCGGTTGCTCGTTCTCCCCCGAACCGGCCACGTGGCGCAGATGGAACGCCCGAATGTCGTAGCGAAAGCCGTTTTGGCGATGTGGGAAGCGGTCGAATCGGGCACCTGGTAGCCCATTCGGGTGGGCGGGACACGCCGCGCGATGCGCCGGTCGCTCACAACATCACAGTTCGGTTATGGCACTCTGGTGCGCGTGGATCGGGTAAAGCAAGGCGCGCAAGGCGAAGGTCGGCGGTCTCAGTACTCCGCCTCCGCTCGCCGTCCGCCGCGCTCCCAGGCCCGGTCCTCGGATGCCCCGCGAACCGGTCAGTACCGGCCGACGACGCCGCCGTCGCAGCGGCTCGACGAAGACCGCTACCGCCCGGGCGGCCGCCGGACCAGCGCCCAGCCGCTCAGCGCGTCCTGGAAGCCGCACGAGTCCGGTGACGCCGGGTCCAAGGCCGCCAAGCGCAAGAACAAGGGCGGCATCGGCCATTTCGCCAAGACCTACGGCTGGCGCGTGTACGCGCTGCCGATCCTCGTGGTGATCACCGCGCTGGTCGTGTTCAACACCGCCACCGGCCCGGCCGAGCCGATCGCCTCCGACGGGACGAGCGTCGCTTCGTCCGACAGTTCGGGTGGTGACGGCGGCGAAAGCGGTGCCGGTGTCGACGGCAGCGGCGACGTCCTCCCGGAGAACCCGGCCAAACCGGTCGACCTCAAGATCCCGACCGCCGAACTGCCCAAGGGGTCCAACTTCACCGAGTCCGGTCAGGGCACCTATCACGTGGTGCCGGGCAAGGGTGCGAAGGTCGGTACAGGACAGCTGTACACGTACACCGTCGAGGTCGAGGACGGCATCGATCCGGCCAGCTACATGGGCGACGACAGCTTCGCCAGGTCGGTCGAGGAGACCCTGTCCGATCCCAAGAGCTGGACGTGGGACGGCAAGAAGGCACTCCAGCGCGTCGACGCGAGTTACCCGAACCCCAACTTCCGGGTGAGTCTCACCACACCGAACACGACGCACCGCGCGGACGTCTGCATGTTCCAGATCACCTACGAGACCTCGTGCTACCGGTCGAGCTTCGACAAGCGCGTGGTGATCAATCTCGCCCGCTGGGTGCGCGGGGCGGTGGCGTTCCAGACCGACATGGTGTCGTACCGCCAGTACGCGATCAACCACGAAGTCGGCCACGCCCTGGGCGGAAAGCACGTGGGCTGCCCCGAGAACGGCGCGATGGCGCCGGTCATGATGCAGCAGACCTTCGGCGTGTCCAACGACTACGTCGCGCAGTTGAACGACCTTCCCGGAGGGGACCGCGGCAGGGTGCCCGCCGACGGCAAGGTCTGCAAACCCGGCTCCTGGCCGAACCCGACACCTTAGTGCCCGACGTCTCACCTGCTGGAACATCCCAGGATATGAAACAGGGGAAGTCGTTTCCGCCCTCTCTTGTTGTAGATACTGGGATGCGACCCGCGATCCACGCGAGATGGAGGACCCGATGTCAGGCACGCTGCCGCCGCTCGTCGAGCCGGCCGCCGAGCTCACCAAGGAAGAGGTGGCCCGGTACAGCCGTCACCTGATCATCCCGGACGTCGGGGTGACCGGGCAGAAGCGGCTGAAGAACGCCAAGGTGCTGGTCATCGGCGCCGGTGGCCTCGGCAGCCCGGCGCTGCTGTACCTGGCCGCGGCCGGGGTCGGCACGCTCGGCATCGTCGACTTCGACGAGGTCGACGAATCGAATCTGCACCGCCAGGTCATCCACGGCCAGTCCGACATCGGCAAGCTCAAGGCCGCGTCGGCGCAGGAGACGATCGCCGAGATCAACCCGTTCGTGAAGGTGCACCTGCACACCGACCGGCTCGAGTCGTCGAACGCGCTGGAGCTGTTCGAGCAGTACGACCTGATCCTCGACGGCACCGACAACTTCGCGACGCGGTATCTGGTCAACGACGCCGCCGTGCTCACCGGGAAGCCCTATGTGTGGGGCTCGATCTACCGGTTCGAGGGGCAGGCGAGCGTGTTCTGGGAAGACGCGCCGAACGGCAAGGGCCTCAACTACCGCGACCTCTACCCCGAGCCGCCGCCGCCCGGCATGGTCCCGTCGTGCGCCGAGGGCGGCGTGCTGGGCGTGCTGTGCGCGTCGATCGGTTCGATCATGGTGAACGAGGCGATCAAGCTGATCACCGGCATCGGTGAGCCGCTGCTGGGCAGGCTCGTCAGCTACGACGCGCTGGAGATGAAGTACCGCGAGGTCAAGATCCGCAAGGATCCGGAGACCCCGAAGATCACCGGGCTCATCGACTACGAAGCCTTCTGTGGCGTCGTGTCCGACGAAGCCGCTTCGGCCGCCGCGGGCAGCACGATCACTCCGGCGGAGCTCAAGGCCAAGTTCGACAACGGCGACAACTTCGCTCTCATCGACGTCCGCGAGCCGCACGAGTACGAGATCGTCAACATCAAGGGCGCGACGCTGATTCCGAAGGACCGGATCCTCTCGGGCGAGGCGCTGGCGGAACTGCCGCAGGACAAGCCGATCGTGCTGCACTGCAAGTCGGGCGCGCGTTCGGCGGAGGCGCTCGCCGCGCTGCACCAGGCCGGATTCAAGGACGCGACCCACCTCGGTGGCGGAGTGCTGGCTTGGGCGCGGCAGATCGACCAGAGCCTGCCGACGTACTGACGCCTCACTGCCGCTGAGCAGCGGAAAGAGAGCAAGGGACCTTTGCTGTCGTTGGTTAGTGCGCTAACGAACGATAGCAAAGGTCCCTTGCTATCGTTTCTCTCGATGTTGAGATAAGCGGAAGTCCGTGAAGGAGGCCTTCACGGACTCTGGGTCCCTCAAGGAGGCCTTCACGGACGCGCCCGGAGCCGTTCGGGGGATCACGGCGGAAGAACGGCTGGTCAGGAGTGATCGTGTCTTGCGTATCGCTACTCACTGACCAGCGCGTCTTCTCGTTCGTGGCGCGGAAGACGGGGTAACGTGCCGAGCCGTGCGTGCCACCCTTGAGAGCCCTCCGGATCACGTCTGTTCGGCGTTCGGCGGACGTGACGGTGACGCGGAGCCGATGCCCGGCACCACCGCTTGGCGTTACGCCGATCTCGTGCTCAAGCCGGTCGTGGACAAGTCGCGGACCCTGTGGACGGCGAGGGCGCTGGAAGCCGTCGACGAGCCTGGCCTGCGGGTCGCGAAACCGGTCCGGTCCAGTGACGGCCGTTGGGTGGTCGGCGGCTGGTCGGCGAACCGGTTCGTGTCCGGGACGGCCGAGCACCGCTACGACGAGGTCGTGCACACGGCGGTCAAACTGCACCGGGCGACGGCGGGACTGCCGCGGCCGGACTTCCTGGGACGGCGCACCGATCTCGAGGCACTGGCCGACAAACTCGCCTGGGGCGAGGCGGACATGCCTCTCGACGAGAACAAGGGCGGCCGCTGGTTCGAGGTGCTGGCCGGCTCCCGAAGACCGGTCAAACTGCCGGACCAGGTCGTCCACGGGGAGTTGCTCGCCGGGGTGCTGTTCGACGGCGACGCGGCCCCCGGCATCGTCGATTTCGTGCCGTACTACCGGCCGGGTGAATGGGGCGCCGCGATCGTCGCGGTCGACGCGCTGGCCTGGGGCGGCGCCACCATAGACCTGCTCGAACGCTGGGCGCATCTGCCCGAATGGCCCCAGCTCCTGCTGCGCGCGGTCCTCTTCCGCCTGGCCGCCAACGCCCTCGACCCGCGGTCGACGCGAGCGGCGCACGATGGGCTCCGCGCGGCCGCGCGCGACGTGAGCGCCGTCTTGTAGCGCCGTGGAGGCCCCCGGAAGAAGGCCTCCACGGCTCGATCACTCGGTGCGCAGGCTCTCCGTCTTCGCCGCCGAGCGCACGGACGGCAGCGTCGACACCGTCACCAGCAGCACCATCACGATCGCCGCCGCGGCGAGCAGCCC
Source organism: Amycolatopsis sp. NPDC089917 (assembly GCF_040684635.1). Lineage (NCBI taxonomy): Bacteria > Bacillati > Actinomycetota > Actinomycetes > Pseudonocardiales > Pseudonocardiaceae > Amycolatopsis > Amycolatopsis sp. NPDC089917. The sequence goes on from NZ_JBFBGL010000034.1 coordinate 64,760, forward strand.
GACCGCGGCCCAGTCGACGTACAGCGACGTCCAGAACATGCGCCTGCCGATCGCGGCGACGCCGATCCCGGTGGCCGTCGCGATCACCACCCCCAACAGCAGCGGGATGCCGTTCTGCCACACCAGGGAACGCAGGATCACGCGCACCGGGACCCCGGTGGCGGACAGCGCGCCGAGGGCCCGCCGCCGTTCCCGGACCTGTTCCTGCGCGAGCACCAGCAGGCTCACCCCGGCCAGCAGCAGGACGAACAGCGCGCCGCCGAGCAGGATGTCCCGCGCGTCCCCGAACATCCTGGCCTCGTCGGTGATCCGGTTCTTGTTGTACGAGGCCACGTTGGCCTGCCAGCCGAACGGGGCGACCGAGTTCCGCACCAGTTCGACGAAGTCCGGATTCGCCGCCTCGTCACGGAGGGCCACCGTGACCGAGGCGCCGGTCAGATCGACGCCCGCCATCGCGGACGGCGTCGCGAACACGCGCACCCCTTGGTGCTCGGCGATGCCCGACGGCTTCGAGCCGAGCGGTCGCGGCGTCGCCGGAATGGTCCAGGGCTGTTCCTTCTTGTCCAGGTCGGTGAGTGTCACCGACTGTCCTTTGTGGAACGACGGGGCGTCGGCGAACACATCGCCGTCGTGGCATCCCGTCACTCCCGCCGCCGCTTCGATCGTGGCGCAGTCGGCGACGGCGAACGACGAGAGCGCGTTGTCCATGGTGACGAACAGCGAGCGCATGGCCTGGAAATCGGCCGCGCCCGGTACCGCGCGCACCGCGGCCACCGCCTTGTCCGCCACCGGGCTCTCGGCGTAGACGATCGTCCGTCCGGCTGTCCTGTCCGGGTAGCCGCCCTGTACCGCCTGTCCCGCCAGCAGGCTCTGCAACCCGATCGCCCCGGCGAGCACCACGCAAAGGCCCGCGACCACTCGCGCGGGGGTCCCGCTGTCGCTTTGCAGACGGCGGATCGCGAGCTGGAAGGACGGCGACCCGCCCTTGATCCGGGAAACGGCGCGTTCCAGCAGCCACGGCAGCAGTGCCGGGATCCCGAGCATCAGTAACACCGCCCCGCCGATCACCGCCATGCGGTCGAGTTCGTTCGCCACGCTGAAGCCCGGGAGTATCAAGGCGATTCCGGCGAGGGCCGGCAGCAGCCGCCACCACAACCGCCGCTTCGGCGGTGTGGTCTCGCGGACGACGCCGAGCGGTTCGACGATCGTGTGCCGCTGGGCGAACCAGGCCGTCACCACCGTCAGCGCGGGGACGACGAGCACGATCAGCACCACCAGCGGCCACGACGGCGTGAGGTCCTTCGGGTAGAGCCCGAAACGGAACACCTGGAAGTTCGCCACCGTGCCGCGGAAGAGGAGGAACAGTGCGGCGCCGACGACGAGCCCGGCCGCGGCGCCCACGAGCGATTCCGCCGCGGTGATCCGGCGCAGCTGCCGGACGGACGTGCCCGCCAGCCGCAACGCGGCGAGCCGCCGGTCCCGTGCGGCGCCGCCGAGCCGGGAGATCGTCCCGATGAAGACGAACACCGGTGTGAGCAGGACGAAGAGCCCGATCAGCAGCAGGGCCAGGACTCCCTGTTCGATCATGTTGTCGTAGCCGGGTGCGGCGCCGAAGCCGTAGGCCGGCGGTCCTTGCAGCGTGTCCGAGCCGACGTAGGCGACCAGGTCGTTCGGATTGAGCGCGGTCCCTTCGGCGATGACCCCGACCTGCTTGCCGGGCAGCCGTGGCCGCAGCAGGCCGCTGGTGTCGGACGCGACGAGTTCGTCCAGCTTCGGCGAGAGGAAGACCTCACCCGGCGCGGGCAGCCGGTCCACCCCCGGCGGGACCGGCGAATTCGGACCGGTGGGCCGCAGGTGGATGAAGGAGATCGCCTGACCGCGGAAGTCGGTCGTCGTCCGGCTGTAGGTCAGCGGGTCGACGCCCGGGATCGGTTCGCTCCGGATGGAGGCGGCGAACACGCGTTGGTCACGGTTGTCCTTGATGGTGCCCGCGGAGGCGCCGGTCAGGAGGATCGCCACCGCCAGCCCGATGCCGAAGGCACTCAGGACGAGCCTGACGATCGAGCCCCGGCCGCCCCCGACGGCCAGCCGGAACCCCAGCATCAGGTCTTCGCGTCCGGTCACCGGGTCACCACCGGTTCACGTGTCCTGCCGTCTCTCACGATGACCTCCCGGTCTGAGTAGGCGGCCACCCTCGGTTCGTGGGTGACCAGAACGACGGCGGCGTCGGTCTGCTTGGCCGTTTCGGACAGCAGACGCATGACGAGTTCGCCGCTGAGCGTGTCCAGCGCGCCTGTCGGTTCGTCGGCGAAGATCACCGCGGGTTCGGTGATCAAGGCCCTGGCCATGGCGACCCGCTGACTCTGTCCGCCCGAGATCCGGCCGGGGGTGTTGTCGGCCGAGTCGCCGACCTCCAGCCGGTCGAGCCAGGTCCGCGCGATCCGCTCGGCGGGTCGGCGTTTCATCCCGCCCAGACGCAGGGGCAGCGCGACGTTCTCCAGGCAGCTCAGTTCCGGCACGAGCTGCCCGAACTGGAAGACGAAGCCGAATTCGGTACGCCGCAAGGCACTGCGTTCGCCGTCGGGCATGGTCGCGAGGTCGCGGCCGCGGAACAGCACCTCGCCCCGGTCGGGCCGCACGATGCCGGACAGGCAGTGCAGCAGAGTCGACTTCCCGGATCCCGACGGGCCCATGATCGCGACGATCTCGCCGGCTTCGAGCGTCAGCCCGGCCCCGGCGAGCGCCTGATCGGGGCCGAAAGCCTTGTACAGGCCCGAGCCTTGTAACAACGGTGTTTCCACTTTGTGGTCCCCAGGTCAGCGCGTCAGCTGTCGCGCGAGGTCGTCGAGCCGGGCGGTGGTGAGCTCCAGCCAGCGCAGGTCCGCTTCCAGGTGGAAGAGCGCGTGATCACAGATCAGCTGGTCGGCGAGGTCGCCGTCGGTTTTGCGGGCGGTGAGCTCACGCATGGCGCGAAGGTGGGAAGCGCGCTGGGTGTCGAGCAGATCCTGGGCGCCGCGGCCGGACAGGAGCGCGAGCACGACCTTGGTGTAGAGCGTGTTCTGCAGGTAGACCGAGGGACTTTCCGGACTTTTCAGCCATTCCTCGACGTTGGTGACGCCGGCTTCGGTGATCGCGTACCGCTTCCGGTCAGGACCGCCGCCCGCTTCGACGCCGTTCTCCTCGACGAGACCGTTCTTCAGCAGCCGGTTCAGCGTCGAGTAGACCTGCCCGTAGTGCAGCGGCCGGTCCTGGCGGAACTGCTTGTCGTAGAGCTGTTTGAGGTCGTAACCGTGCTTGGGGCCGGCTTCGAGCAGGCCGAGCAAGGTGTTCCCGATGGACATGCGGGCGACTATACACACGATCTATACACATGGTGAATAGTCGTCCTGGTGAGTGGTGAGGACAGTTGGGGGAGGGGCTCGGGACTCTCGCCGCTCCTCGATGCCGTCGCGCAGGGGCGAGGCCCGACCTCACGGTGTGACGTCCATCGGCGGCGGGCAATGTCAAACGCCTGAAACATTCGGGAGTTTCCAGGTAACACGGCCTCCCTACCTTCAAGCGCCATCGACGCCTGGAGGAGGTGCCCGTGCCGCTCGCCACCCCTGTCCCCACCCGCGCGGTGGACACGCACTGCCCGTACTGTGCCCTGCAGTGCGGGATGAGCCTCGACGGCGTCCGCGTCACGCCGCGCGACTTCCCGGTCAACGCCGGCGGCCTGTGCCAGAAGGGATGGACGTCGGGGGAGCTCCTCACCTCGCCGTCCCGTTTGACGACGCCGCTGATCCGCGTCGACGGCGAGCTCCGGCCGGCGACCTGGGAGCAGGCGCTCGACCTCGTCGCGCGGCGCCTCACCGAGATCCGGGCCGCCAAGGGCGCCGACTCGGTCGCCGTCTTCGGCGGCGGCGGGCTCACCAACGAGAAGGCGTACCTGCTGGGGAAGTTCGCCCGCGTCGCGCTCGGAACTTCGCAGATCGACTACAACGGCCGGTTCTGCATGTCCTCGGCGGCCGCCGCCGGGATCAAGGCGTTCGGCGCCGATCGCGGGATGCCGTTCCCGGTCACGGATCTCGCCGAGGCCGACGCCGTCCTGCTGATCGGCGCGAACCCGGCCGAGACGATGCCGCCGTTCACGCAGCACCTCACGCGCGCGGACCTGATCGTCGTAGACCCGCGCCGTACCCCGACCGCCGAACTGGCCGGACTCCATCTCGCGCCCGCGCCGGGCACCGATCTCGCTCTCGCGCAAGGAATCCTGCACGCCGTCGTCGCCGACGACCTGCTCAATAGGTCCTATGTGGACGATCGTACGGGCGGCTTCGAGGAACTGTGGCGCTCGGTCGCGGCGTGGTGGCCGGAACGCGTGGAGCAGGTCACCGGCGTTTCCGCCGCGGACCAGCGCCGCGTCGCCGCCAAGCTCGCCGCGGCCCGCAACGCCTATGTCCTCACCGCTCGCGGCACCGAACAGCACGCCAACGGCACCGCGATGGTCAACGCCTGGATCAACCTCTCGCTCGCCCTCGGGCTGCCCGGGCGCGAGGGGTCCGGGTTCGGCTGCCTGACCGGGCAAGGCAACGGGCAAGGCGGGCGCGAGCACGGCCAGAAGGCCGATCAGCTGCCCGGCTACCGCAAGATCGACGACCCCGCCGCCCGCGAGTACGTCGCCGGGGTCTGGGGTGTCCCGCCGGAATCCCTGCCGGGGCCGGGCCGTTCGGCCGTCGAGCTGCTGGAGGCGCTCGGGACCGAAGACGGGCCGAGCGCGTTGATGGTGTTCGGCAGCAACCTCGTCGTTTCCGCGCCCCGTGCGGGGAACATCCAGGAGAAAGTGTCCTCTTTGGACTTCCTGGTGGTCTCGGATCTCGTCCTGTCGGAGACCGCGGCCATGGCCGACGTCGTCCTGCCGGTCACCCAGTGGGCCGAGGAGGACGGCACGATGACCAACCTCGAAGGCCGGATCCTGCTGCGGCGCAAGGCGATCGACCCGCCGTCCGGCGCGAAGACCGATCTTTACGTGCTTTCCGAACTCGCCCGCCGGTTCGGCCAGCCCGACGGACGGTTCCCGGCGGACGCCGAGACCGTCTTCGCCGAGCTCCGCCGGGCGTCGAAGGGCGGTGTCGCCGACTACTCGGGCATCACCTACGACCGGCTCCGCGACGGCGAGGCGCTGTACTGGCCCGTTCCGGCGGAGTCGCATCCCGGTACGCCGCGGATGTTCCTCGACCGGTTCGCCCATCCGGACGGCCGCGCGCGGTTCGTCCCGGTGGACCACGTCGGCCCGGCCGAGGTGCCCGACGCCGAATTCCCCTTGCAGGCCACCACCGGCCGGGTCCTGCAGCACTACCAGTCCGGGGCGCAGACCCGGCTGGTCAAGGAACTCAACGACGTCGTGGCGGAGGCCTTCGTGGAAGTTCATCCCGACACCGCCGCCCGGGCGGGACTGGCCGAGGGTGATCTCGCGCTGGTGCGGTCCCGGCGCGGGGAGACCGTCGCCCGGGTCCGCTGCGTGCCGTCCCTGCGCCCGGACCTGGTGTTCCTGCCGTTCCACTTCCCCGGTGAGGGCAGGGCGAACCTGCTGACCAACCCGGCGCTCGATCCGACCAGCCGGATGCCCGAGTTCAAGGTGTGCGCGGTCGCGCTCGCCCCGGCCGAGGTCGTCGCGTGAGCCCCCGGTCGGTGGTCATCGCCGGATACGGGATGGCGGGCGCGCGGCTCGCGGACGAGATCCAGCGCCGCGATCCCGAGGGCGAACGCGTGCGGCTCACCGTCGTCGGCGCGGAGCACCACACCGCCTACAACCGGGTGCTGCTCTCGTCGGTGGTGGCGGGCACCATGCGGCCCGACGCGGTCCGGCTGCACGACGACGAATGGCCGTCCCGCACCCGCGCGGACCTGCGACGGGGCGTCTCCGCGACGTCGATCGACCGTGCGGCACGGCGGATCCATCTCGACGACGGGTCCACTGTGGACTATGACGCGCTCGTGCTCGCCACCGGCGCGAACCCGTGGATGCCGCCGGTCGAGGGGCTCGAACCCGGCCCGGACGTCGTCGCGTTCCGCACCCTCGACGACTGCGCCCGCATCCTCGACGCCGCCAAACTGGGCGCACCGGTCGCCGTCCTCGGCGGCGGCCTGCTCGGCCTGGAGGCCGCGCGAGGTCTGGCGGGGCGCGGAAATCTCGTCACCGTCGTGCATCCGATGCCGCACATCATGGAACGGCAGCTGGACGCGGAATCGGCGCGGGTGCTGACCAGGAAGCTCGAAGAACTCGGTGTCGACTTCCGGCTCGGCGTCGGGGCCGCGCGGTACGTCAGCGGCGACGGGCTCAAACTCGACGACGGCACGCATGTGCCCGCCGACCTCATCGTCGTCTCCACCGGGGTCCGGCCCGAGACGAAACTGGCCGCGGACGCCGGGCTGGCCGTCGAGAACGGCATCGTCGTGGACGATCTGCTGCGCACCAGCGACGGCCGGATCCACGCGATCGGCGACTGCGCGAAACATCCCGGCGCGTTCGGCGGGCTCGTGCAACCCGCGTGGGAGCAGGCGGCCGTCGTCGCGGATCTGGTCACCGGGACGAAATCCGCGTCGCGCTACCGCGGCACCCAGGCGGTCACCCGGCTCAAGGCCCGCGGCATCGACCTCACCGCGCTCGGCGAGACGATGACCGCCGCGGACGACCCGACCGCTGACGTGCTGACCTTCAGCGACCCGGCGGGCTGCCGCTACGGCAAGCTCGTCGTCCGCGAAAACCGGGTGGCGGGCGCGATCCTGCTCGGCCTTCCCGACGCGGCCGCGATGATCACGCAGCTCTACGACCGGGGCACGCCGGTGCCCGAAGACCGGCTCGCCGTCCTTTTGGGACGCGCGCTGCCCGCCGGGGCGCCGTCGGCGTCGAGCCCGGCCGATCTGCCCGCGTCGGCGGTCATCTGCCGCTGCAACGCGGTGACCAAGGGGCGGCTCGTCGAGGCCTGGCGCGCCGGCGCCACCGACGTCCCCGCCCTCGCCGGGGCGACCCGCGCGACCACTGGCTGCGGCGACTGCAAGGACGCCGTCGGCGGGGTCGCGAAATGGCTGGCCGCCCAGTGAACCCGAACGCATCCACCACCGAGGAGGACCGCATGACCGCTCGCGGTAAACGCTGGATCGAGCACTGGGACCCGGAGGACGAGCGGTTCTGGGAGGAGACCGGGAAGAGGATCGCCCGGCGGAACCTCTGGTTCTCCGTCCTGGCCGAGCACATCGGCTTCTCCGTCTGGACACTGTGGTCGGTCATGGTCCTGTTCATGGGACCGCAGTACGGTCTCTCAGCCGCGGACAAGTTCCTGCTCGTCTCGACACCGACGCTGATCGGCGCGTTCATGCGGCCGCTGTACACCTTCGCCGTCGCGAGGTTCGGCGGCCGGAACTGGACGATCGTCAGCGCGCTGCTGCTGCTGGCGCCGACGGTCCTCGCGGCGATCGTGATGGAGCCGGGCACCTCGCTCGGCACGTTCCTGCTGGTCGCCGCGCTCGGCGGGGTCGGCGGCGGGAACTTCGCGTCGTCGATGACCAACATCAACGCGTTCTACCCGGAGAAGCACAAGGGCTGGGCGCTCGGGCTGAACGCGGGTGGCGGGAACCTCGGGGTGGCGGCGATCCAGCTGATCGGCCTGCTGGTCATCGGCACCGTCGGCGCGACCGCGCCCCGGATCGTGCTCGCGATCTACCTCCCGCTGATCGTCCTCGCCGCGACGTGCGCGTACTTCTTCATGGACAACCTCGCCTCGATGAAGGGCGACACCAAGGCGATGCGCGAGGTCGTCAAGGATCCGCACACCTGGGTGATGTCGTTCCTCTACGTCGGCACGTTCGGTTCGTTCATCGGTTACAGCTTCGCGTTCGGCCTGGTGCTGCAGAACCAGTTCGGCCGGACGCCGTTGCAGGCGGCCGCGGTCACCTTCCTCGGACCGCTGCTCGGTTCGTTCTCGCGGCCGACGGGCGGCCGGCTGGCCGACCGGCTCGGCGGCGGCAAGGTCACCTTCGTGACGTTCGTCGGGATGGCCGCGGCGACCGTGGTGCTGATCCTGGCCTCGACGTCGAACTCGCTGGCGCTGTTCACCGTCGCGTTCATCGTGCTGTTCGTGCTGACCGGTGTCGGCAACGGCTCGACGTACAAGATGATCCCGGCGATCTTCCGCGCCAAGGCGAAGGTCGCGATCAGCGAGGGCGCGGACGAGACGCTGGAGATGCTCAGGGCGCGCAAGCTGTCCGGCGCGTTGATCGGGCTGGCGGGGGCGATCGGCGCGCTCGGCGGGTTGTTCATCAACCTGGCCTTCCGGCAGTCGTTCGCGGACACGAAGAGCGGGGTGCCGGCGTTCGTCGCCTTCCTCGTCTTCTACGGGCTGTGCTTCGCCGTCACGTGGGCGGTGTACCTGCGCAAACAGCAGTCGGAGGTGGCGAGCACCCGAGGGCTGGCGCTCGCCGGGGCGGAGGTCTGATGCGGAAACTCGTCGTCGTCGGGCACGGCATGGTCGCGCACCGGCTCGTGGAGGCTGTGCGCGCGGAGGACAAGAGCGGCGAATGGCAGGTCGTGGTGCTCGCCGAGGAGACGCGGCCGGCTTACGATCGGGTCGCGCTGACGTCCTATGTGGACACCTGGGATCCTTCGGCTTTGGCGCTTTCCGGTGCCGACTACACTGGCGATCCGCTGGTCGAGCTGCGGCTCGGTGACGCGGTCGCCTCGGTGGACCGGGAGCGCAAGGCCGTCGTCACCGAGGCCGGGTACGAGCAGCCGTACGACACGCTCGTCCTCGCGACCGGTTCGCGGCCGTTCGTCCCGCCGGTTCCGGGACACGACCTTCCCGGCTGTTTCGTCTACCGGACGATCGAGGATCTCGACGCCATCCGGGAAGCCGCGCAGCGACCCGGGCGCGGACGGCGTTCGGCGGTCGTCATCGGCGGCGGGCTCCTGGGGCTGGAGGCCGCGAAGGCGTTGCGGGACATGGGGCTCTCGCCGCACGTCGTCGAGATGGCGCCGCGGCTGATGCCGTTGCAGGTCGACGAGGGCGGCGGCGGCCTGCTGCGGCGGCTGATCACCGGCCTCGACGTGACCGTCCACACGGGAACGTCGACCGACGCGATCGAGCAGGACGGCTCTCGCTATATCGCGAAACTGGGCAACGGCACCGAACTCGACGTCGACCTGGTCGTGTTCTCCGCCGGGATCCGGCCGCGCGACGACCTCGCGCGTTCGTCCGGGCTGGACGTCGGCGCGCGGGGCGGAGTCCTGGTCGACGACACCTGCCGGACGTCCGATCCGGCGGTGTACGCGATCGGCGAATGCGCGGCCGTGGACGGCAAGGTGTACGGCATCGTGGCGCCCGGGTACGCGATGGCGGAGATCGTCGCGGCGCGGCTGACCGGTGGCGAGGGCACTTTCCCCGAACCGGACATGTCGACGAAACTCAAGCTCATGGGCGTCGACGTCGCCAGCTTCGGCGACGCGCACGCGGCGACCGAGGGCGCGCTGGAGGTCGCGTTCAACGACGCTGTCGCGGGTACGTACAAGAAACTCGTGATCTCGGACGACTCGAAGACGTTGCTCGGCGGGGTGTTGGTCGGCGACGCGAGCGAGTTCAACACGCTCCGGGCGATGGTCGGCAGGCCGCTGCCCGCCGAGCCGGGCGCGATCCTCGCCCCGGCCGGCGGCGGGGCGGCGGTCGGGGTCGACGCGCTGCCCGACGCGGCGCAGATCTGTTCGTGCAACGCGGTTTCCAAGGGCGCGATCACGCACGCGATCACGGATCAGGGCTGCGATTCGGTCGCCAAGATCAAGGGCTGCACGCGGGCGGGAACGGCGTGCGGATCCTGTATCCCATTGCTGGGCAAGCTGCTGACGGCGTGCGGCGTCGAGCAGTCGAAGGCGCTGTGCGAGCACTTCCCGCAGTCCCGCGCGGAGCTGTTCCAGATCCTCCAGGCCACGCGGATCAGCACGTTCAGCGAGATGATCGACCGCTACGGCAGCGGCACCGGCTGCGCGATCTGCAAACCGGTGATCGCGTCCATTCTGGCGACGCTGGGCAACGGGCACATCCTCGACGGCGAGCAGGCGACCCTGCAGGACACCAACGACAAGTTCCTCGCGAACCTCCAGCGCAACGGGACGTACTCGGTGGTCCCGCGCATCCCCGGCGGCGAGGTCACGCCGGAGAAGCTCATGGTGATCGCGCAGGTGGCGATGGACTTCGGGCTGTACACCAAGATCACCGGCGGGCAGCGGATCGACCTGTTCGGCGCCACCGTCGACCAGCTGCCGCTGATCTGGCGACGGCTCGTCGACGCCGGGTTCGAGTCCGGGCACGCGTACGGGAAGTCTTTGCGCACGGTCAAATCCTGCGTCGGTTCGACGTGGTGCCGGTATGGCGTGCAGGACAGCGTCGGGCTCGCGATCGAGCTGGAGCTGCGCTATCGCGGCCTGCGTTCGCCGCACAAGCTGAAATCCGCCGTTTCGGGCTGCGCGAGGGAATGCGCCGAGGCGCGGAGCAAGGACTTCGGCGTCATCGCCACCGACAAGGGCTGGAACCTCTACGTCGGCGGCAACGGCGGCGCGACCCCGAGGCACGCGGACCTGCTGGTGTCCGAAGTGGACACCGAGACGCTGATCCGCACGATCGACCGGTTCCTGATGTTCTACGTCCGCACGGCCGACCGCCTGCAGCGCACCGCGCCGTGGGTCGAGGAGATGGAGGGCGGGCTTGACCACCTGCGCGCGGTGATCGTCGACGACAAGCTCGGCATCTGCGAGGACCTCGACGCGGCGATGGCCAAACACGTCGGCGACTACGCCGACGAATGGCGCGGAGTGCTGGAGGACCCGGAGAAGCTCGCGAAGTTCAGTTCGTTCGTCAACGCGCCGGGAACGCCGGACCCGACGATCTCGTTCCGCACCGAACGCGACCAGAAGGTGCCCGTACTACTGGGCATCCCGGAGGTGAAACAGTGACGACCTCGATCGAGCGCACCTGGACCGCCGTCTGCGCGGCGGGTGCCGTCCCCGAATGGTCCGGTGTCGCAGCCCTGCTCGACGACGGCGTGCAGGTGGCGATCTTCCGGCTGCCCGGCGACCGGTGGTACGCACTGTCCAATCTGGACCCGATCAGCGGAGCCGCGGTGCTTTCGCGCGGCATCGTCGGCGACGCGGGCGGCGTCCCCGTGGTGGCTTCCCCGGTGTACAAGGAACGGTTCGACCTGCGGTCCGGGTCGTGCCTGGACGCCGAAGGGGTCTCGGTCGCGGCGTACGGGGTGCGGGTCACCGGAGGCGTGGTGGAGGTCGAGGCTTCACCGTGACGGAAGTGCTGCCCCTGGCGGGCTTCGTCATCGGGATCACGGCGGCGCGGCGGGCGGACGAGCTCGGCGCGCTGTTCGTGCGTAAGGGCGCGACCGTGCGCTACGGCCCGGCGATCCGGATCGTGCCGCTCGCCGACGACACCGAACTCCGGGCGGCCACGCAGCGCCTGCTCGAAGACCGGGTCGACGCCGTCGTCGCGACGACCGGGATCGGCTTCCGGGGCTGGGTCGAGGCGGCCGAAGGCTGGGGACTGGGGGAGGAGCTGCTGGATCGGCTCGGGAAGTCCTCGCTGCTCGCGCGCGGTCCGAAGGCCAAAGGCGCGATCCGCGCGGCCGGGTTGTCGGAGGACTACTCGCCCGCGTCGGAGAGCAACGCCGAGGTGTTACGGCATCTTCTCGAATCCGATGTGGACGGTCAGCGGGTCGCTGTGCAGCTGCACGGCGAGCCGCTTCCGTACTTTGTGGACGGTCTGCGCGCCGCGGGCGCGGAGGTGATCGAGGTGCCGGTGTACCGCTGGGTCGGCCCGGCCGATCCCGGGCCGCTGGACCGGCTGCTGGACGCGGTCCTCGACGGCTCGGTGGACGCGCTGCCGTTCACCAGCGCGCCGGCCGCCGCGTCCCTGCTCGCGCTGGCGAGGCGGACCGGGCGGCTGCCGGGAATCGTGCGGGCGCTGGAAAAGCGGGTCGTGGCGGCGTGCGTCGGGCCGATCACGGCGGCGCCGCTGGCCGCGCTCGGGATCCCGACGGTCCAGCCCGCCCGGTCGCGGATCGGCGCCTTGGCGCGGACGGTGTCCGAGGCGCTCGAAGCCCGCTCGCCCCGGCTGACGGCGGGCGGGCGGAGTATCGAGCTGCGTGGTCAGGCGGCGCTGGTCGACGGGCAGTGGTGCGACGTCGCGCCCGCGCCGATGGCCATGCTGCGGGCGCTGGCGGAATCCCCGGGCCGAGTGTTCTCGAGGCGGGAGCTGATCTCCGCGTTGCCCGACGGCGGCGAGGAGCACGCCGTCGAGACCGCCATCGGACGTCTGCGGAGTTCCTTGGGCGCGCCGAAACTCGTCCAGACGGTCGTCAAGCGCGGCTACCGCCTGGCCGTCGACCCGTGACTCACGCATTTTGTCCTCTGAATGCGGTCCTTGCACGTGCAACTACCGCATTCAGAGGACGAAATTCGGGAAGTTGTCAGGAGATCTTTCCGGGAATGGGAAGCGCGCGAATATACGCGGGTGCCGCAGCGCGAATAGTGCTTTCAGGAATCGAGCCGGCGAGGGCCTCGATGGCGAGCCGGATTCCGGCGGTGTCCGCACCGCCGAATTGCTCGCGCAAATAGGCGAGTCCGGTGGCGGTCACGCCGCCTACCCGGGGATCCGCAAGAAGTCTTCGGAAAGTGTTGCCGACTTCCCGTACGCGGGTGCCCATCATGAGCCGATAGACGTCGCCGGCATCTTTGTTGGTCAAACGGTCCGGACGCGCAGCGCTGTCATTCAGCCGGTCGTGGATCTTGTGGGCTTTCGCGACCAGGAGTGCTGCGGCTCCTGCGACGTGAACCTGGATTCGACGATCGTCGCCTGGCTCCAGCGCGGCAACCGTCATGAGTGTGCGGTCGACCACCGTGGGTTCCAGGCCGGGTACACGTCGGGCGGCCATTTTGTCGTGGGGCTGGATCTTGACGCTCCTGTTGCCTCCCTCAGCGAGGGTTTGGCCGACCAGTAGGTCCAGTTCGACCTTTGTGGGGGTGTCACCCACCGTTTCAGTACGGCCCCAGAGTCCTGGTTGGTGCTGCTGAAGTCGTTCGAAGCCGGCGCTTCGAAGCGCCTGTTCCAGCAATGGCTCGTCGGCAAGCTGTTGCGGGTCGACGCCGACGTCGCCGTCGGATGTGTAGGCGGCGGTGGCTAGCGGCACCTCCGCGGTTTGGAGATAGACCGCCTGAGCGCCGACGACCGTCAGCGCGTCGAGGTGCCTCTCGAGTGCGGTCAGCCCATCGAGGAGCACTTTCCGAGCGACGATGGTCAGTTCCTGAACGTCGACCCCGTCGGGGACCTTGGCCACGGTTGGATTCATCTTCCTGCGGAGAACTGATGGCGAAGAATTCTATCGGGAAGGTTTCGATTCGAAATGTGCGAGCCAGGGATGCCGCCAGGTTTCCTCTGTGGCCTGCATGAGGTCGAGCACCGCTTCGGCTTCGGCCGGCATTCGCCCAGGACCGGAGAGGCTGTCGATCACCAACTGACTCAGCGCCACGAGTGGGATGCCAGCGACCTTGTGAGGACGTTTGAAGACCACTGGGTCACGTGCGCGTATCAGGAGGACTTCGGCGCTGTGCTCGACAGGCAGCAGGTCGAGTTCGTCGGCAATTTTATCGATGGAGCCGGGAGAGCCGTCGACGTAGAGCATCAGTTGGCCGCCGGTGGCGAGCGGAGCTACCGCGCGCGCGGCGTACGGGCCGGTCACCAGCACCTGCGGATCTCCATGGGGAGAGTGCGGAAACGTGGCCAGCTCGCGTAGAACCGACTTGGTGCCGGCAGGCGCGATCATCCCGACGTAGTTTTTGTCGTTGAGCAGCTTGGTCGTCGAAGCCCGGGCGCGCAGAAGATTGACCCAGTCGACGTCGGTGATCGTACGGTTCGTACGTTCGATCAGGAGCTGATCGTCGAGCGCGCCCAGCAAGCGCGAGACCCAGCCCAAATCGACTTGTGTCGCGTCCGCGATGTCCTTGGCCTTGTACGGTGGTTTGAAATCCACGAGGAAACGGGCGATCCTGCCTGCTTTCTCTCCCGCCAGAGTGACACGTTTGGCTCCGGTCGCTGTTCCGAGGTTCGCCCGAGGGGAACGTGACGCGCCTTGTATCTGAAGGTGAATCGCAGGATATGTGACCGACAGGAAGACGTTACCGGTCAGGTCGAGGTAGCCGATTCGGTGGTCTCGCAGCTCCTGTTGGACGCGTGGACTGAGCCAAGGCGAGACCACCAGCATGGTCGGTGAGGCGCGCGTGTGCGCCAAGAGGTTTCCGACGGTCCCGAGTTGTGTCTCGACCTCGCGAGGCGTGACCGATTGTCGCGCCGTGATCAACAGTTCCGTGGAAGGGCTGCCACCAGGAGGGGCGATCGTCACCCGGCCATCGAACGTGCCGTGGTCCCCGGGGCCGTCGTCAGCTGACTGCGCGAGTGTCACTGACCAGTCGGCACCAAGCAGCGTATGCAGGGCTCGTATGGCCTGGTCAACCAAGCTTTCAGACTTGCTTTCGGCGACGGACACCCGGCCGATGGTGTCACGAGCGGATACGGAGAGTCAAATAAACTTGCCCCTAGCGGCAACTTGCCCCAGTGGAACAAGTTGACTTCAGGGGCAAGTTTACGCGATATCCTGCCTTGCCTGTGACGCGCATGCAGCCTTCAGGGACAACTGCCTTCAGGACCAGACGACGCGGTGGTCGGGGAATTCGCGGGCGGCGGCCACGCGGGCGGCCTCCTCTTCGGCTGCCTTACGCACGGCCGGGCGGAGCGCGTCGAACGGGGTGACGGTGAAGTCGAGCCGCTTCTTCCCGCTCGCCTTGGCCCGCCAGACGCCGGCGATCTCGCCGTCGGCCAGCAGCGCGCCGGGACTGCCGAGGATCTTCCAGACCTCCTTCTGCCTGGCCTTGTCCGGCACCACCACGGCACGATCGCGTGCCTGGACGAACGGGTCCAGCGGCGGCAGCAGGCGCACGACGTCCGGCTCCGGCGGGTTCTCCAGCAGCGACACCCGGTCTTCCGGGAGGAACGCCGTCTTGCCTTCGACCCGGACCTCGACCAGGCCGTCCGGCCACATCGCGTCGACCCCGGCGCGGGTCGTCCCGGCGTAGGCGGCGGCCTCACCGGGAGCGGCCGGTCCGTTGATCCGGAGGTAACCCTCGATCACGCGTGCCGCGGCCTTGGCATCCGGCGAGGTCTTCATGGGCTTTCGTTTTTCCAGTGGCGCCAACGTCGCCGGGGTCGCGCCCGCCTCCAGCCGGACCCCGGCGTGGATCGACGCGACCCGCATCAGCTGCTCGTAGATGTGCACGACCCCGCAGCCGCGGCAGGCGTACGAAAGACCGTCGGGGATCAGTTTCGTGACCGCGCCGCTCACCGTGCCCTTGGGCCGCACGCCGGTCACGACCTCGCGGATCGCCTTCGCCGCGGTGAACAGCGCGTCCGTCGCGGACATCCCCGCGGCCTCGACCTGCTTGCGCTGCCAGAGGATCCGGGCCATCGCGTCCTTCTCGTCGAGAGGGACGAGGGCGGCCCGGATCGCGTCCAGTTCCGCGCGGCGGTGGAAATGCGGCGCGCCGCGATGCGTCCACGCGAGCACGAAGCGTTCGTCGTCCCAGATCCCGGGCGTGACGGCGCCGTCGACCCGGGCGGCGAGGCCCAGCAGCGCGGTGTCCCGCACGGAATCCTGCAGCCCGAGGTCGAACACGGCCGCCGCGGCCGGATCCGTCACCTCCCGGTGCAGTCCGTGCGCGGCGATCCGGTACGCGAGCACCTGCTCGCGATCGACCTCGAGCACAGGTCCTCCTTAAAGCGAGTAGTCGAGCGTGTACGACATCGTCGGCTCCCCGAGGGCGCCCGTCGTGGTCCCGGTCCCGGTGAGCCCGGCGAGTTCACCCGTTCCGGAGCCTTCGACGACCACGAACGTCGAGGAGAATCCCTTCGCGTCGAAACCGCAGACGTGCTTGATCAGGAAGCTTCCCTTGCGCCCGTCCACACTGCCCTCGAAACGCTCGAAGCCCGCGGCCGTCGTGCCTTCGCCGTCGTAGCCCTCACCCGCGTAGTACAGCAGGTAGTCGAGGACGGACTCGCCTTCGATCAGCCCGTTGTAGCCGAACGTGGCGTGTGCGTGGGCCACCCGCGGCCCGCCGTCGACACCGCTGACGATGGCTTCTTCCCAGTTCTTCACGGCGAAAGTGTTCATGGGTTCACCCTGTCAGCCATACCTGTCAGGTTGTGTCAGGTTTTCGGGGATACTGGATTCATGCGCGCGAGCAGACTGCTGTCGGTCCTCCTCCTGCTGCAGAACCGCGGCCGGATGACGGCCGAGGAGCTGGCGACGGAGCTGGAGGTGTCGGTCCGGACGGTCTACCGCGACGTCGAGGCCCTGTCGGCGGCCGGTGTCCCGGTGTACGCCGATCGCGGGCGCACGGGCGGATATCAGCTGGTCGACGGCTATCGGACCCGGCTGACCGGGCTGACCGAGGAAGAGGCGCAATCGCTTTCGCTGGCGGGGCTGCCGGGCGCGGCCTCCGAACTCGGGCTCGGCACGGTCCTCGCCGCCGCGCAGCTCAAACTGCACGCGGCCATGCCCGCCGAACTGCGCGCCGGGGCGAGCAAGATCTCCGAGCGGTTCTATCTGGACGTCCCGGGCTGGCATCGCGGGATCGAAAGCCTGCCGCGACTGTCCGAACTGGCCGACGCGGTCTGGCGCGGGCGGCGGATCAAGGTCCGGTACGAACGCTGGGGGCAGCGGAAGGTCGATCGCGTCCTCGACCCGCTCGGCCTGATCCTCAAGGCGGGGAACTGGTACCTCGCGGCGCGGTGCGACGGGACCGACCGCACCTACCGCGTCTCCCGGATCGAGGAGCTCGACGATCTCGGCGAGACCTTCGAACGGCCGTCGGACTTCGACCTCGCGCGCTATTGGCAGGAGTGGTCGGAGCAGTTCGAGAAGCGGATGTACGCACGGGTGGCGGTGGTCCGGCTGAACGGGTTCGCCCGCATCCTGCTGCCGTTCTACCTCGGGGCCGTCGGGGCGCGGGCGTTGCGGGAAGCGGACGCCGAGCCGGACGGGAACGACTGGCTGACGATGGAGCTGCCGGTGGAACCGGGAGAATCGGCGGTCGGCGAACTGCTGCGGTTCGGCGGGAACCTCGAAGTGCTCGAACCGGCGGATCTGCGCGAGCGGCTGGCGGAGGAGATCAGGAAAATGGGCGCGCTTTATGGCTGACCTGGACGGCGTCACGATCGGGATCACCGCGGAACGGCGGGCTGAGGACTTCATCGCCGCGCTCGAACGGCACGGCGCGACCGTGCTGCACGCGCCGACCATCCGCATCGTCCCGTTGCCCGACGACACCGAACTGCGGGCGGCGACCGACGCCGTGCTGACCGGACAGGTCGGGTTCACCGCCGTCACCACCGGCGCCGGGTTCCGCGGCTGGCTTTCCGCGGCCGAAGGCTGGGGGCTGCGCGAACTGCTGCTGGAACGGCTCTCGTCGTCGCGGATCTTCGTGCGCGGCCCGAAAGCGGCCGGCGCCGTCCGCGGCGAGGGGCTGCGGGAGGAGTTCTCCGCTCCCGAGGAGAGCAACGCGGAACTGTTCGAGGGACTGCGCGACGCCGGGGTCCGCGGGGAACGCGTCGCCGTCCAGCTCCACGGCACCCTCCTGCCGGAACTCACCGGACTGCTGCGGGACGCGGGCGCGGACGTCGTCCAGGCGCAGCCGTATCGCTGGCTTTCGCCCGTCGACGTCGAACCTGTGCACGAGCTCGTCGAAAGCGTGATCGCCGGACGGGTGCGTGCCATGGCCTTCACTTCCGCGCCGGCGGCGGCGAACCTGCTGGTGCTGGCGGGCTCGCGTCGCGAGGAACTGCTCGACGCTTTGCGAGGTCCGGTGCTGTGCGCGTGCGTCGGACCGGTGACCGCGGCCCCGCTGGAAGCCGCCGGGGTGCCGACCATCCAGCCCGAACGTCAGCGACTCGGCGCCTTGGTGAAACTTCTCGTCGCGGAACTGCGCATTCGGCCGTCTTGACGCGGTCAGCCCGCTTTGCCAATCTCGACGCATCGGACGCACGGGAGGGCGGCGGATGTCCGAGTCTCAATCGGTCACTTTCGTGCGCGCGATGTTGAGGAAGGGATCTTCGGTGCTGGGCGCCAGCCCGGCCGACGAAGCACCCGATCCCGACTCCGTTCCGGACTGGCGTTATCGCGAAGACTCAGCGGATTCGATGCTCATGCGCGCGATCCGCTACTCCGCGCTGGGCCCGATCTTCTACCGTGTCGCCGCGTTTCCCAAGGTGTACATCGGTTTCGCGGTCTCGAACGGGTCGGCGGGGATCGTCCCGGTGCTGAGCACGACGATCTTGGCTGTGCTGCTCAACATCTTCGCGGTCTGGTGGGTGGTGCGGGGCCGCGGGATCCGGGCGAAGACGTCCGGGCGGCTGATGTACGCGGATCTCGCGGTGGGCGTGGTGCTCACGACGGTCGTGGCCGCGGCCGCGCCGAGCGGGATCCAGCCGTTCGCCCTCGACGTCGCGTGGACGTGGCTGGTCGGGACGGTGGCGCTGTGGACGCTGTCGTTCGGACTGCCCGCCGCGCTCGTGCTGCTGATCGCGGCCTTCCCGTTCCGGGCGTTCCTGACCTGGATCGGCGGGCTCCCGCTCGATCATCCGCTCGCGGTGAGCCGGTCGGTGGGGTGCATGATCGCGCTCGTCGTGGCGATGGTGACCACGGCCGGGATCCTGATCCTGCTCGGCGTCGGGACGCGGTTCGCGCTCGGGATCGGGATGCGCCGGGGGCAGCGCGCCGAACGGCTGCGGACCCAGCGGGTCATGCACGACTCGGTGCTGCAGGCCTTGGAAGCGATGGGACTGGAGGCGCCGGACGACGATTCCGCCGCCGCCGAACGGCTCACGGAGTTGCGCGCGACGGCGCGGGCGCAGGCCGCCGAACTCCGTCGCGAACTGGCGGGCCCGGACGCGCCTTCCTCACGCGGCCTCGCGGCGGACCTCGCGGAAGTCGCCACCGAAATGGCGCGTGACGGCCTCCGCACCCAGCTCGTCGCGGCCGAGACCGAAGAGGACTACCGCCTCTCGCACGCGCGCCGGACCGCCATCCGCGACGCCGTCCGCGAAGCCCTCCGAAACACCGTGAAGCACGCCGGGACGAAACAGGTCGTGCTTCGCGTCGAGGAGAGCGACGGCGGCATCGCGGTCATCGCGCGGGATCAGGGGACGGGCTTCAGCATGCTGGAGCGGCCGCCGGGGTTCGGGATCAGCCAGTCGATCATGGCGCGGCTGGCGGAGGTCGGCGGACGGGGGACGATCGACTCGCATCCGGGGCGGGGGACGCGGGTGACGCTGTGGGTGCCGCACTGAGTTTTGGGCCTTGCGGTACCGGCCTCTTCGGTACCGGAAGGCCCCCTTGCTTGCGCCTGGCTCCGTGAAGGCCCCCTTCATGTACTTGGGCCGTCCGTGAAGGCCCCCTTGAGGGACCCAGAGTCCGTGAAGGCCTCCTTCACTACCTTCAGGGTAGGCAAGGAGGCCTTCACGGACTTCGGCTTATCTCAACGTTAAGACAGGCGATAGCAAGGGACCCTTGCTATCGCCTCTCTCAATGTTGAGATAAGCGATAGCAAAGGTCCCTTGCTCTCTTTTCGCAGGTCAGGCGAGTTGCCGTACGCGGCGGGCGGAGATTCTGTCGCCTTCGCAGGGCTGAGAGCGCGAAGGGCGCGTACGCACGACCCCGAAGCGCGAAGGAGTCGTCAGTCCTCCTCGGCGGCAGGGGCTTCGCCCGCCTCTGCCTGCCGCATCGCTTCCCGCCCCGCGGCCTCTTCGCTCATGCCCTGCCGCCAGTATCCGGTGAAGCAGATCGCCCGCTTGTCGATCCCGCGCTCCCGCACGAGATGCCGCCGCACCAGCTTCACCATGCTCGCCTCGCCGGAAACCCACGCGTACGCCGTCCCGCCCGGAAGATCGGCCTTGCGCACGGCGTCCAAAACGGCGTCGCCGACCGGCTGAGCACCGCGCACCACCCAGTGCAGTTCCACGGTGCCCTGCGTTTCGAAGACCTGCCGGTCCTCGCGGTCGCTGATCTCGACGTAGACCAGCGCCCGCGTCCCGGCGGGCAGCGCCTCGACGATCGCGCCGATCGCCGGGATCGCGGTCTCGTCGCCGATCAGCAGCTGCCAGTTCGTCCCCTCGGGCACGTTGTACAGCCCGTGCGGCCCGAGGAAGGCGACCTTGTCACCCTCCGAAGCGCCCGAAGCCCACGCCGAGGCGGGGCCTTCGTCGCCGTGCAGCACGAAGTCGATGTCGACCTCTCGCGCCGACGGCCGCAGCGCGCGCACGGTGTAGGTGCGCATCGGCGGGCGGACGTCGTCCGGCATCGCGAGGTACGTCCGGTACCAGGACAGCACTTCGTCCCCGTTCACCGGCGCGGGGAGCACGGGCTCCGACTGGCCGGGTTGCGGGAAGAACACCTTCAGGTACTGGTCGGGCGCCTGGTCCACCAGTGTCGCTCCCGAGAAGGTCACCCTGCTCATGTGCGGGGTGAGCCGCCGGACGCCGGTCACCTTCGCCTCGATGTAACTCATTAGGCGAGGCTAACCTAAAAAAGTCCGCCAAGGCCAGCGTCGTCATCGGGATCACGCTGCCACCGGTATTTTCGCAGGTCGACGCGCTGGCCGTCGGGAATGACGCCCTCCTCGCGCAGTCGCTGCAGCTGCTCGTCGAGCAGATGCGGAGCCGGTGTCCCGTCGGCCCGCAGAATGCGGTGCCAAGGCAGGTCGTGGCCGTCCTCGCTGAGGATCCGCCCGATCAGCCGCGGTGACGGGGCTCCCGAAACCGACGCTATATCCCCGTAAGTCGCGACCGAGCCGGCGGGCACGCTCGCGATGACCTCGCGCACCCGCTCCTGCAGTTCGTCATCCATGGGACCACTTTGCCGTGCCGCTGCGAGGTTGTGTCGGCGGGGCGTGGTTCCATCGTGGGCGTGAACGGGCGGCGAACAGCGGCAGGAACCGACGCGCGGCTGGTCCGCACGCCGGTCACCGGCACGCCGTCCTTCCAATGGGACGCCGGCGCCCGCCGCCTGCTGGCCGCCCCGGACGGGTTCCGCCGGGTTCTCGGCGGCCCGGGAACGGGCAAGACGGCGTTGCTCGCGTCGGCGGCTTCGCGGCGCATCGCGGAGGGCGCGAACCCGGAGAGCGTGCTCATCCTGGCCACCTCCCGCAAGGCCGCCGAGGTCCTGCGCGCCGACATCACCCACCGGCTCACCACCGATCCGGAAGAGGATCCGCTGCCGCGCACGATCCGCGAGCCGCTCGTGCGCACGGTGCATTCGTACGCGTACGCGCTGTTGCGCATGGAGGCGCAGGCCGACGAACTCCCGCCGCCCCGCCTGCTGGCCGGGGCCGAACAGGACGTCGTCGTGCGTGACCTGCTCGCCGGTGACCTGGAGGAGGGCGCGCTCGACTGGCCGGAGCAGCTGCGGCCCGCGCTGAACGTGCCCGGTTTCGCCGAGGAACTGCGGGACCTCCTGCTCCGCGCCGCCGAACGCGGGCTCGGCCCGGAGGACCTGGCCGAGCTCGGCAGGCGGCGTGACCGCGTCGAGTGGATCGCGGCGGGGCGTTTCTGGAGCCAGTACGAAGAGGTCACTCTGCTGCAGGGCGCGGGCGGCAACGCGCTGGGCGTGGCGAGCGCGCCCGCGCTGGACGCGGCGGAGCTCGTCACGTCGGCGTTGCTGGCGCTGGAGGACGACCCGGACCTGCGCGAACGCGAGCAGCGCCGCGTCCGGCACCTGTTCGTCGACGACGCGCAGCATCTCGACCCTCTGCAGACCCAGCTCATCCGGCTCATCGGGCACGCAGCCGACGAGTTCGTCGTCGCGGGCGATCCCGATCAGTCCGTGTTCTCCTTCCGTGGCGCGGATCCCCGGCTGTTCGCCGACGCGGACGAGGACGGTGAGCGCACGGTCCTGCTGACCACCGCGCACCGGCTCGCCCCGGTGATCCGCACGGCGGTCACGAAACTCGGGTCCGTGCTGCCCGGCTCGTCGCCGCAGCGCAAGCTCGTCGACGCTCCCGGCGCCGAGGGCGGCGCGGTCCGCGTCCGCCTGATGCCGACCCCGGCCGCCGAGGCGAGCTGGATCGCCGATCAGCTCCGCCGCGCGCATCTCGTCGAAGGCGTGCCGTGGTCGGAGATGGCCGTGCTCGTCCGGTCGCCCGCTCGTACTTTCCTTGTCCTGCAACGCGCTCTGCGGGCCGCCGGGGTGCCGATCGGTTCGGCCACCGAGGAACTGCCGCTCGCGAAACAACCCGCGGTCCGGCCGTTGCTGGCGATGCTGCGGCTCGCCGCCGACCCGGAACTGCTGGACGTCGACCTCGCCGAGATGCTGCTGTCCTCGCCCCTGGGCGGCGCGGATCCGCTCGCGCTGCGGCGGCTGCGTCGCGGCCTGCGCCGGCTGGAGCTCGCCGGAGGCGGACAACGCTCCAGCGACGAACTGCTGGTGGAAGCCTTGCGTACCAACGATGTCCTCACCGGTCTCGCCGAGGCCGAGTCGCTGCCGATGCGCCGGATCGGTGGTCTGCTGTACGCGGCGCATCAGGCCGTGGTGCGTGGTGAGGGCGTCGAGCAGGTGCTGTGGGAGATGTGGCAGGCCAGCGGTCTGGAGGAGCGCTTCCTGCGCTTGGTCGATCGAGGCGGTTCGCTGGGCTCGCAGGCGGATCGGGACCTCGACGCGATCGTCGCGCTCTTCGACGCCGCCGGTCGCTATGTCGACAGATTGCCGAAGGCGAGTGTCGCCTCGTTCGCGGATTATCTGTCCTCGCAGAACATCGCGGGCGACACGCTGGCGCCCGCGGCCATGAAGAGCGACGGCGTCTCCCTGCTCACGGCGCACGCGTCCGCGGGCCGGGAGTGGACGGTCGTGGCGATCGCCGGTGTCCAGGAGGGCAGCTGGCCGGATTTGCGGCTGCGCGGTTCCGTGCTCGGCGTGGAACGGCTGGTCGACCTCATGTCCGGCGTCGACGACGAAAAAGTGTCCGCCACCGCGCCGATCCTCGCCGAAGAACGGCGCCTGTTCTACCTCGCCGCGAGCCGCGCGCGGAAGATCCTGCTGGTCAGCGCGGTCGCGGGCGAGGATGAGCAGCCCTCGCGGTTCATCGACGACCTGGAGGAGAACGGCGCGGACGACGGCGGCCTCGACTCGCGGATGAAACCGGCGGGGCGATCGCTGGTGCTCGCCGAACTCGTCGGCGAACTGCGTGAGGTGGTCTGCGACGAGTCGAGCGAGCCCGAACGGCGTCAGCGGGCGGCGCGGCAGCTCGCGAAACTGGCCGCAGCCGGTGTCCCGGGCGCGCATCCGGGCACCTGGTACGGCCTGCTCGAACCCTCCACCGGCGAACCCGTGCACGGACCCGGCGAGCTCATCCGCATCTCACCGTCCACAGTGGAGGTTCTGGTCAAATGCCCGCTGCGGTGGCTGATCGAACGCCACGGCGGCAGTGACCCGGCGCAGCTCGCGGCCGTCACCGGGACCCTGGTGCACGGCCTCGCGCAGGCCGTCGCGGGCGGCAGCAGCGACGAGCAGATCCGCGCGGCCCTCGACGAGGCGTGGGTGCGGGTCGACGCGGGGGCGCCGTGGTTCTCCCGCCGCGAGCGATCGCGGGTCGAGCAGATGCTGCGGAACTTCATCTCCTGGCTGGAATCCAGCCGCCGGGAGCTGATCGAGGCCGGGGTCGAGCAGGACATCGAGGTCGAACTGCCAGTGGGCGATGACGACGTCCGAGTGCTTTTGCGCGGCCGGGTCGACCGCGTCGAGATGGACAAGGACGGCCGCCCGGTCGTCATCGACATCAAGACCGGCAAGGTCCCGATCTCCGCCAACGACGCCGAACAGCATCCACAACTGGCCGCGTATCAGCTCGCCGTGCTGCTCGGCGCCGTCGAGGGCGGTTCGAAACCCGGCGGCGCCCGGCTGGTCTACGTCGCGAAGTCCAACAACAAGACCGGATCCACCCAGCGCGAGCAGGCGCCGCTCGACGAGGACGGCGGCAAGCAGTGGCTCGAACTGGTGCGTTCGGCGGCCGGATCCGCCGTGGGCCCGGAATACGGCGTCACCGAGAACCCGGACTGTGATCGTTGCCCGGCAAGGGGTTGCTGTCCGCTGCGGCCCGAGGGCAGGCAGGTGACCGGCCCTTGATCTCCGAACTGCAGCGCCGCCAGGTCGAGCCGGGCGAGATCGCCCGCGCGCTCGGCCTGCACAGCCCGACCGACGAACAGGCCGAGGTGATCGCGGCGCCGATCGAGCCGTCGCTGGTCGTCGCGGGCGCCGGCGCGGGCAAGACCGAGACGATGGCCGCGCGCGTGGTGTGGCTGGTGGCCAACAGCGTCGTGCCGCCGGAGCGCGTCCTCGGCCTGACCTTCACCCGCAAGGCCGCCCGCCAGCTCGGCGAACGCGTCCGCACCCGGCTGCGCCGCCTGGTCGGCTCGGGGCTGCTCGACAAGATCGACCCGACCGGCGACCTGCGTATGACGGTGACCGCCGGGGAACCGACGGTGCTCACCTATCACGCGTACGCCGGACGGCTGCTGTCCGAACACGGGCTGCGGCTGCCGTTCCAGCCCGGGGTCCGGCTGCTTTCGGAGACGTCCTCGTGGCAGTTCTCGCATCGCGTGGTGTCCACTTGGGACAATGACCTCGACACCGATCGCGTGCCCTCCACGGTGACGGCGCAGTTGCTCGCGCTGGCCGGGGAACTCGGCGAGCATCTCGTCGAGACCGAACGGCTGGCGCAGTACACGTCGTGGCTGTGCGACGTCATCGAGAAGGCGCCGCGGGCCAAGGGACAGCGTGCGGCCTTGCCGCAGAAGCTGGCCGAAGTCATGACGGCGCAACGGTTCCGGCTCGCGCTCCTGCCGCTGGTCGAGGCGTACCACACGCGGAAGCGGGCGGAAGGCGCGCTCGACTTCGCCGACCAGATGTCGCTGGCCGCGCAGCTCGCCAGCAGCTATCCGGCGGTGGTCGCGGGCGAGCGCGAGCGGTACGGCGCCGTCCTGCTGGACGAATACCAGGACACCGGGCACGCCCAGCGGATCCTGCTGCGATCGCTGTTCGGCGGCGTCGAGCACCCGCCGATGCCGGTGACGGCGGTGGGCGACCCGGCGCAGGCCATCTACGGCTGGCGCGGGGCGAGCGCGGCGAACCTGCCCCGGTTCACCACGGACTTCCCGCGGGACAACGGCGAACGGCTCGTCCCGGCCCTGGATTTCGGGCTGCTGACCAGTTTCCGCAACCCGCCCGAGGTGCTGGAGCTCGCGAACGCGATCTCTGAACCGCTGCGGGAACGCGGTCTCGGGGTCGCGCGGCTGCGCGCGCTGGAAGGCGCCGGAACGGCCGACATCGCCACCGCGTTGCTGCCGGACGTGCGCGCCGAACGCGAGTGGGTGGCCGACGCGCTGGCGAAACGCTGGTTCGAAACCGTGGAGGAGACCGGGAAACCACCGACGGCCGCGGTGCTGGTGCGCCGTCGCGCCGACATGGCCCCGATCGCGGCCGAGATGCGGGCGCGCGGGCTGCCGGTGGAAGTCGTCGGTCTCGGGGGCCTTCTCGACGAACCCGAGGTCGCGGACCTGGTCAGCACGTTGCGGGTGCTCGCCGATCCGCTCGCGGGCAGCGCGGCCGCGCGGTTGCTGACCGGGGCGCGCTGGCGGATCGCGGCGGCCGACCTCGCGGCGTTGTGGCGCCGCGCGGGCGAACTCTCGTCACCGGTGCCGCCGTCGGAGAAGTCCGATGTGGACGAACCGGTGCTGGTGACCGAACGGGTCGAGCAGGCCGGACTCGCCGACGCGATCGATGATCCCGGGACGCCGGATCGGTATTCACCAGAGGGGTTCCGGCGGATCCAGCGGATCGGCCGGGAGCTTTCGGCGTTGCGACGGCGGCTGGACCAGTCGCTGCCCGAACTGGTCGCCGACGTGGAGCGCACGATGCTGCTCGACGTCGAATCACTGGCTCGGCCCGGGCCCGCCGGTCGCGCGCATTTGGACGCTTTCGCCGACGTCGTCACGGATTTCGCCGAGACGTCACCGACGGCCACCCTTTTGTCCTTTGTGGACTACCTGAACACCGCCGCGCACGCGGAGGACGGGCTCACCCCCGGTGAGGTGGAGGTCGTGCCGGATCGGGTCCAGGTGCTGACCGTGCATTCGGCCAAGGGGCTGGAGTGGCGCATCGTCGCGGTTCCGCACCTGGTCAAGGAGGTCTTTCCCGGGCGCCGTCGGTCGTCGTCGTGGCTGCGGACGTCGACCTCGCTGCCGGCCGCGTTGCGCGGTGACTCGGAGGATCTGCCGGAGCTGCGGGTCGCGGAAGGCCAGGACCGCAAAGAAGTCCAGGAAGCGTTGGAGCTGCACGAAGAAGGGTTCGTCGCGCGTGAAGCGGACGAGGAGCGGCGGCTCTGTTACGTCGCGCTGACCCGCTCCGAGCACACGATGCTGATTTCCGGCCATTGGTGGAACGAGAGCAGCGCGAAGCCGAAGGGGCCGTCGGAGTTCCTGCTCGAAATCGGCGAAGTGATGCGGGGGAGCTCGGTCGGCCGGATCGAGCACTGGGCCGACGAGCCCGAGGCCGACGGGGAGAACCCGCTGGTCGCCGACTCCCGGCGGTCGCGGTGGCCGGTCGATCCGCTGTGGCCGCGACGCGAGGGCGTCACCAACGGCGTCGACATGGTCCTCGGCGCGATGGAAGACGCGGAAGAAGGCTTCGAGGAGGACGAGGACGACCCGGACGGCTGGATCTCCGACACCAAGGTGCTGCTGGAGGAGCGCGCGCGGGCGCGGGACCGGGTACAGCAGGTCGTGCTGCCGCCGCATCTTTCGGTGAGTCAGCTGGTCGAGCTGTCGGCCGATCCGGCGGCGCTGGCCAAACGGCTGCGGCGGCCGCTTCCCGTGCGTCCCAACACCTACGCGCGGCGGGGGACGGCGTTCCACGGCTGGCTGGAGCAGCGGTTCGGGGGCGAACAGCTGCTGGAGATCGACGATCTGCCGGGGGCGGCGGACGTCGACGAGGCGCCGGATTCGGAGCTGGAGGCGCTGCGGACGGCGTTCGAGAAGAGCGAGTGGGCGCATCGGGTGCCGCACGCGGTCGAGGTCCCGTTCTCGGCGGACGTCGCGGGCGTGACGCTGCGCGGGCGGATGGACGCCGTGTTCGCCGAGCCCGACGGCGGCTGGACCGTCGTCGACTGGAAGACCGGCGCCGTCCCGGAGAAGGACCGGCTGGAGTCCCTCTCCGTGCAGCTGGCGGCGTACCGGCTGGCGTGGGCGGCGCTGAGGAACATCCCCGTGGAGAAGGTGCGGGCGGCGTTCCACTACGTGAAACACGACAAGACCGTCCGTCCGGCGGATCTGCTGGACGCCGAAGGCCTGCGGAACCTCCTGCGGAGCGTCCCGGCGATCTAGGCGCGGTCGCGGACCTTGAGAGCCCAGGTCACCAGCGGGATCTGCAGGGGGACGCGCGCCCAGAAGGCCGCCCGCCAGTGCTTCGGCGCCTTCCGGCGGTCGGCGTCGACGGCCATCTTCACGTTCCCCGGCAGGACCACGACGAACAGCAGCGCGGCCGCGAGCCCGCCGAGACGTCGAGTCTTGGGGTTGGCGACCGCCGCGGCGACGCCCAGCTCGGCCACACCCGACCCGTACGTCCACGCCCGGGCGGAGCCGGGAAGCTGCTTCGGGATGATCGCGTCGAAGGGTTTCGGCTGGACGAAGTGCAGGACACCGGCCGCGCCCAGCAGGCCGGCGAGGAAATGAGCGGGCCGCTGAGACGGCTTGGAATCCGAAGACATGCCCCGAGCTTCGCATACCGCGCTGAACGGAAGGTTCTTCGGCTATCCTCCCGACCGTGAGTGACGCGGACCAGGCCGGAGCCTGCCGATGAAGGTTCTGAGCCGTTTCCCGGTCAGGCTGAGCGACCGCCCGGACCACGAGCTCGTCGGCGTGATCCGGATGCCGGAACTGACGGTCAGCCCGATGCGGTCGATCTTCAAACGGATCATCGGCGCGATGCTCGCCCTGCTGGCGACCGTGCTGATCGTCTACCTCGATCGGGACGGCTACCGCGACGCCAACGGCGACGGGCTCAGCTTCCTCGACAGCCTCTACTACGCGACGGTGTCGCTGTCGACCACCGGCTACGGTGACATCGCCCCGGCGACGTCGTCCGCGCGGCTGGTGAACGTCCTGGTGATCACCCCGCTGCGGGTGCTCTTCCTCATCGTCCTGGTCGGTACCACACTCGAAGTGCTCACCGAGCGCTCCCGCCAGGCTTTCAAGATCCAAAAGTGGAGGACGAAGGTGCGTGACCACACGGTCGTCGTCGGATTCGGCACGAAGGGCCGGTCGGCGGTCAACGCGCTGCTCGGCGACGAGAACGTCGAGCCCGATCACATCGTCGTCGTCGACACCGACCAGCAGGCCCTCGAAGCGGCCACGTCGCTCGGCCTGGTGACCGTGCACGGCTCGGCCACCCGCGCCGACGTGCTGCGCGTCGCCGGTGTCCAGCGGGCGCGCGCCGTCGTCGTCGCCCCGAACCGGGACGACACCGCGGTGCTGGTCACGCTGACCGCGCGCGAGCTCGCGCCGAAGTCGCACATCGTGGCGTCGGTGCGGGAGGCGGAGAACGTCCACCTGCTCAAGCAGTCGGGCGCGAACCAGGTGGTGGTGTCGAGCGAGACCGCCGGACGCCTGCTCGGCATGGCGACGTCGACGCCGCTGGTGGTCGACATGGTCGAGGACCTGCTCACCCCCGAGTCCGGCCTCGCGATCGCCGAGCGTCCGGTGGAACCGTCCGAAGAGGGCGGTTCGCCGCGGCACCTGCCGGACATCGTGCTGGGCGTCGTCCGCGACGGCGTCCTGTACCGGGTGGACGCTCCGCAGGCGGACGCGATCGAGCCGGGGGACAAGCTGCTGTACATCCGGAAGGTGACCGCCGCCGAGACGATCGAGCGGTAGCAGGGGACCTTTGCTACCACCCCGGCGGGCTCCTGTGTTTTGCCGCGAGGTTCTGGGAGCATGGCGTTCGTGCGCAAGCGATCGGACCCCGCCAGAGGGCTCACCCCGGGGTGGAACTCCCTGGCCGTGGCGGCCGGTGCCGGCCTGCTGGTGATCTTCCTGGCCTGGTTCGCCGGGCCGGGGCTGTTCGGCATCTCGAACGAGACCCAGGGGACGACCGTGCGGGCCGAGGTCCTCGAGCCCGCGCCCTGTACGGGTGGCGGGGCCAGCGAGAAGGTCAAGTTCGAATTCGGCGGCAAGCCGACGGAGGGCTCGCTCAACGGCTGCGGGCACGGCAAGGGTGAGCGCATCGACGTCGTCGTCCCTGACGGCGCTTCGGGGGACGGCGTCGCGGTGCACGCGGTCGACACGACGGCGGGCGCCAGCGACGCGCGGCGGCCGCTGGGGCTGGCCCTGCTGGTGTTCAGCTGCTTCGCGGGCGGGATGTACGTCTTCCTGGTGCTGCGCGGGCCGCGCGTCCCGGCGACGGCCTGATCCGCGCCGGGTGAGTGGTCAGGACGGCGGGAACCGTCCGTCTCCGGGGTATCGACACCGCTGAGTCCCGGGGTGCTTGGCGGGACGACACGCGTGATCAGACGGACGACACGCGGCGGATCCCTACCGTGAGCGTGGCGTCCAGCCGATCACGCGAGTCAGGCCTTCCGGCTCGGAGAACCGGCCGGACCGAACACCCCGGGATCGCCAACGGCACAGGTACTTATTGAGGGGCAAGGCCAATGTGGCGTGTTGTGTCGCTCGCCCGTGCGTCGGCCTCGGGTGTCGCGAAAGCCACTTTCGGGACACCCGATGCCC
>NZ_JBFBGL010000035.1:0-92077 GCF_040684635.1 Amycolatopsis sp. NPDC089917
GGGGTCCCGGATGTCATGAAAGGGTCGTTCAGGACGAAAAACGTCCTGAACGACCCTTTCATGACACCTGCCCGGGCACCTCACGGTGAGGTGCCCGGATGTCATGAGGGGTCCCCATGGGACAAGATCTGTCTCATGGGGACCCCTCATGACACACACGGAGGGGGCCCGAAGCGCGTCAGCAGCTCTGCTTGTAGAAGTACTGCGCGTTCGCGTCCATGTTCGCCTTGGTGATGGAGTGCAGCGAAGCGGTCAGGTTGCGCGTGACCGGCTTGCCCTCCAGCGCCGCGATGGCCTGCTGGACGCCCTGCTGCCCGATGGAGGCCGGGTCCTGCGCGATGAGGCCCTGGTACTCGCCCTTCTTCAGGCCCTCGATCTCCGACGGCGAAGCGTCGAAGCCGACCAGGTTGACCGCGCCGATCTTGCCCGCGTTCCGCAGGCCGGTCGCGGCGCCCTCACCGGTGTTGAGGTTGGTCGCGAAGATGCCGATCAGGTCCGGGGTGGAGGCCAGCGCGGCGGTCACCTTGGACGCGGCCTGGTCGGGCTCGTTCTGGGTGAATTGAACGCCCGCCGACTTCAGGTTCGGGTAGTTCTTCAGCTCGTCCTCGAAACCCTTCGCGCGGGTGTTCGTGGTCGAGGTGCCGGCGATCGTGTCGAGCACCAGCACCGAACCGCTCTTGCCCGCGGCCAGTTCCGCCAGCGTCTTCGCGGCGAGCTTGCCGCCCTCGGCGTTGTCCGAGGAGATCGACGACTCGGCCACGCCGGTGTCCTTGAGCGCGGTGTCGACCTCGATGATCTTCGCGCCGCGGGTCTTGACCTGCTGGATCGGCGCGAGCATCGCCTGCGCGTCGGTCGGCGCGATGAGCAGCGCGGCGGGCGGGTTCGAGCCCAGCGCGTTGACCAGCTGGGTCTGCATGGCCGCGTCGAACTTCTGCGGCGCCTGCGTGGTGATCTCGTAGCCGGACTTCTTGGCCTCGGCCTCGGCACCGCACTGCATCGAGATGTAGAACGGCTCGGCCTGCACACCCGGGATCAGCGACAGCTTCTTGTTGTTGGTCTTCGCGCCGGAGTCGCCCGAGGACGACTCGCCGACGGTGCCACCGCCGCACGCGGTCAGCAGGAGGGCCGCCGAGAGCGCGGCGCCGGTGACGAGCAGGGTCTTCTTCATGGGGATTGCACCTCTTTGTGCGTAGGGAGAACTAGCGGGAATTGCGGCGACGGCGGCGCCGCTGGTCGAACCAGACCGCGGCGATCAGCACCGCGCCGACCGCGATCATCTGCCAGAAGTCCTGGACCTGCGTGATGTTGAAGCCCTTCTTCAGCACGGCCGGGATGAACACGCCGATCACCGTGCCCAGCACCGAACCGACACCGCCGAAGAGGCTCGTGCCGCCCATCACCGTGGCGGCGATGGCGTTGAGGTTGTCGGTGGTGTGCGCCGAAATCGTCGTCGACGCGTAGTACGCCAGCGAAAGGAAACCGGCGACACCGGCGAGGAAACCGGTGAGCGTGTACACCTTCAGCAGATGCGCGGTCACGCCGATGCCCGCCCGGCGCGCGCCCTCGGCGTTGGAGCCGACGGCGTAGGTGTAGCGGCCGAATTTGGTGGTGTGCAACAGCCAGGCGCCGATCAGCGTGATCACCACGGCCACCAGCACCAGGTTCGGCACCCCGCCGAACGACGTCCCGTAGCCGAGCGTCTTGTTGAGCTCGGTCGGCACGCTGCGCACGTCGGACCCGTTGTTCAGCAGATACGCGGCGCCGAGCGCGGCACCCATCGTGCCGAGCGTGACGATCAGCGGCGGGATGTTCGCCACCGCGATCAGGAAACCGTTGATGAGGCCCCAGATCGTGCCGGCGACGACAGCGGCGAGCAGGCCGACCATGATGACGTCCCAGCCCGCCTTCGTCGCGTCACCACCCGGGCTCATCGCCTCCATCGTCTTGCCCGCCACCATGCCCGCGAAGATCAGCACGGAACCGACCGACAGGTCGATGCCCGAGGTGATGATCACGAACGTCATGCCGACCGAGAGCACCAGCAGCACCGAGGTCTCGATGAGCAGCGTCTGGAAGGTGAACAGCGTCGCGAACTCGGCGGGCGCGATCGCGGTGAACACGATGATCAGCGCCAGCAGCACCAGCGCGATCCAGAACGTGTTGGCCCCGATCATCCGCTGGCCGATCGACCGCTTGCCGAAGCCGCCGTCCACGGAGGTCTGGATCTCGGGATCCTTCTTAGTCGGAGTGGACACGGTCACGCCGCCTCCTCTTGTACGAGGGCGCCCGTCATCGCGGCGACCAGGTCTTCCAGTTTCGTGTCGGCGCCGGTGAACCGGGCGACGCGCTTGCCGAGCCGCAGCACCTCGATGCGGTCGGCCACCGACAGCACCTCGGGCATGTTGTGGCTGATCAACACGACGGCGATGCCCTTGTCCCGCACCTTCTTGATCACGTCGAGCACGCGTTCGCGCTGCACGACGCCGAGCGCGGCCGTCGGCTCGTCCATGAACACGACCTTCGAAGCCCAGACGACCGACCGCGCGACCGCGACGCTTTGCCGCTGTCCGCCCGAAAGCGAGCCGATCGGGACGTCCGTGCTCTGCAGGGTCACGCCGAGCCGCTGGAACTCGTCCACGGCCTGGCGCCGCATCTCCTTCTTGTCCAGCATCCCCAGCTTGCCGAGGATCCCCTTGCGGTGGATCTCCCTGCCCAGGAACAGGTTCGCGGCCGGGTCGAGTTCCGGCGCGACCGCGAGGTCCTGGTAAACCGTCTCGATCCCCATCTTCCGTGCCGTGGTGGGGGAGTCCAGGTGGGCCTCGACGTCGTCGAGCAGGATCTTGCCCGACGTCGGCTGCTCCGCGCCGGACAGGCATTTGACCAAAGTGGACTTCCCCGCGCCGTTGTCGCCGATCAGCGCGGTGACCTCACCGGCGCGGGCCTGGAAGGACGCGCCGCGCAGGGCTTCGACCGAGCCGTACCGTTTGACCAGGTTCTGGGCGTCGAGCAGGAGTTCGCTCACGATCGCTCCCTCTTCTCCGGTGCCGGTGGCCTGCAGCGGATGACCGTGACGTCGCCCTCCACAGTGGATTGACCGGCGTCGTGCGGGACCACGAAGGTCTCGCCCTTGCGCAGCGCGTACTCGCCGCCGTGTTCGGTCCGGAGCGTTCCCGAGCCGTCCATGACGACCAGCACCGCGAACGACGGGTCGAGTGACAACGTTGTCGTCCCACCGGAAGCGCCGGGCCGGAGCTGGTCGGCGCGGAAGAATGCGTCACTGCCGTCAGCGAGCAGGTCCACAGTGGACGCTGTGTCGCCCGCGGTGCGCTTGACGATCGAGCCGAGGCGTTCTTCGTCCCAGCCCGAGGTGTCCAGCGTTTCGATGGCGGTTTCGAAGCCGATCCCGAGGTGCGCCTTCTCCGGGTTCGCCAGGAAGTCGCGCCATTCCAGGGTCAGCGAGAAGTCGGTCGGCTGCTGGAGCTCGACGACGAACACGCCTTCGCCGATCGCGTGCGGCAGCCCGGCCGGGATGTAGACCGTGTCGCCGGGCGTCACCGCGACGCTGTTCAGCGCGCCGAGCATGGCGGGAGCGTCCTGGCTGCGGGCCCATTCGTTGACCGTGGCCTTGTCGACGGTCTCCTTGAAGCCCGGGTAGACGCGGGGGTCGTCGCCGTAGGTGCCGACCACGATCCACGCCTCGGTCTTGCCGAAGTGCGAGTCGAAATGCCGCCGCGCGAACGAGTCCGACGGGTGGAAGTGCACCGGCAGGCGCTGGCCCGCGTCGAGCAGCTTCACCAGCAGGCCGGTCGAATCGCCGAGCGCCTCGACGTGCTTGGCGCCGAGCCAGGCCGAGGGGTTCTCGCGGACGGCGTCGCGCAGCCAGACCCCGCTGGGGAGTTCGGTCAGGCCGTTGGTCTCTTGGCCGAACATCGTGGTGGCCGAGCCGACCCAGTCTTCGGGGCCGTACTTGGATTCCGACGAAGCGCCCCGCAACGCGGCGATGGCGTCGCCGCCGCGGTAGAACTGCGGCGGCTGGTTCGCCGGCAGGCGGATCGGTTCGAGGTGACCGCTCATGAAGGGGCGACCTCCCCGGAACCGCGGGCTACGAGATGCACGGGCAGAACTACCTTTCTCGGTGCGGATTGATCTCCCTGGACCCGGGCGAACAGCAGTTCCGCGGCCGCCCGGCCCAGTGCGCTCACGTCGTGCGCGATCACGGAGACCGGCGGATCCAGCAGATCCGCCAGTTCGAAGTCGTCGAAGCTGATCATCGCGGGCCGCCGCCGCGCGTGCGCCAGCGCGCGCAGCAGGTGTACCGCGACCCGGTTGTTGCCCGCGATCACGGCGGTGGCCGGATTCGGCCCGGTGAGCAGGCGGCGCACGGCGTCGCCGACGCTCTCGGCCGTCGGGGTCCGCATCACGACGAGGCTCTCGTCGTACGGGATCCCGTTGCGGACACAGCCTTCCCGGAATCCCCGCAGGCGTTCACCCGCGGTGAAGATGTCCGGGCTGTCGGCGAGGAACGCGATCCGGCGGTGGCCGTGCTTCACCAGCTGGGCGACCGCTTCGACGGTGCCGCCGATGTTGTCGACCAGCACCGTGTCGGCCACGATGTCGCCGGCGGGCCGGTCGAGGAACACGACGGGAGTGCCGGCGCGCATCTCGGGGACGAGGTACCCGTGCTGCATCCCGGCCGGGACGACGAGGATCCCGTCGACGCGGCGGGAGCAGAACTCCAGCACCAGCTCGCGTTCGCGGTCGGAGTTCTCCTCCGACGAACCGGTCAGCACCTGACGGCCGAACGAGGTCGCGATCCGTTCGACGGCCCGGTTGAGCTCCGAATAGAAGGGGTTCCCGACGTCTTCGACGATCAGGCCGATCGTCCCGGTCGTCGAGCCGCGCCGCAGGTTCCGCGCGCCGAGGTTGCGCCGGAAGCCGAGCTGCTCGATCGCCGCCATGACGCGCTCCGCGGTGTCCGGATGGACGGCGGGCTCGTCGTTCACTACCCGCGAGACGGTCTTGATGCTCACGCCCGCGAGCCGGGCCACGTCGCTCATCGTGGCCCGTCGGCTGGTGGTGCGGTGGACGTTGTCCGGTCCGCTGGAAGACAACGTTGTCATAGTGGCGGGAATTGAAACGCGAGTGAAGTGGTGATGTCAATGCCCGGTTCACCGAGAAGACGCGTTCCGAGGTCGAACCGTTACGCGGACCGGGCTGTGGCAGGGTCATGACGATCGAGAGGGGAGCGGGGAAATGCCGTATGTCGAAGCGTCGGTGCGCAGCAGGCAGTTCGTCGCCGCCGCTCGCGAGGTGATGCTGCGCGACGGTGTCGCGGCGACGACCCTGCGGGCGGTCGCCGCCGAGGCCGGCGTCCCGCTCGGCACGCTGCAATACGTCTTTTCCAGCAAGGAGGCGTTGCTGCGGGCGGTGATCGAGGACGTCGTCGAGGAGATCTCGACCGTGCTGACCGGCGCCGTCGAACTCGACCGCGGACTGGCGCACGCGATCCGGCAGGGGCTGACGAGCTTCTGGACGTCGCTGGTCGCCGACCACGTCAAGCTGCAGCTCATGCAGGGTGAACTGCTGCACTACACGCTCCGCAGGCCCGGGCAGGAAAGCCTGGCGCGCTGGCAGTACGGGCGCTATGTCGACGTGCTGACCGACTGGTGCCGGGAAGCCGCCGTCCGGGCGGGTGAAACGTGCGCGCTGTCCTACGACCGGCTCGCCAGGGTCATGCTCGCCGGCGTCGACGGGCTCATCGTGCAGTACGTCTGCGACCCCGACGAAGAGCGCGCCCGCGCCGATCTCGACACCGTCGTCGCCATGCTCATCGCCACCGCCGGCATCCGGCCCGCCTGACCTGCGTCGTTGCCGATCGTCCTCGACTGCCCTACGGTCAAGTCATACGACTGACTGAGTTGAGGGAGAGGTCATGGACGCACCGTCGTGGTGGTCGGTGCCGGACTGTCGGGACTGGTGGCGGCCCGCGCCCTGCACCGTCAGGGCGTCGACGTCATAGTGCTGGAAGCAGCCGACCGGATCGGCGGGCGCGTCCTGAGCGAGACGACGGCGCTGGGTTCCCGGCTCGATCTCGGCGGGCAGTGGATCGGGCCCGATCATCACCGGGTCACGGCGCTGGCGGCCGAACTCGGCGCCACCAAGTTCCCCATGCGCACCGGGACGGTTCCCGGGCTGGTCGAGGGGGGCCGCCGGGTGCCGCTGTCGCCCGCCCTGGTGCCCGCCGGTCTCGCGCTGGCCGCGGCGGCCGTCCTGGCCCGGACCGGGACGCCCGCGCGGTGGAACCACACCACACTCGCGTCGGTGCTGCGCGCGATCCCGGGTCGCCGGGCGCGCGGGCTGCTGGAAACGGTGGCCTCGGTGTCGTGGACCGCCGACCTCGACAGGTTCTCCCTCGGGGCGATGGCCAGGATGATCCGCGTCCAGGGCGGCCTGCGGACCATGCTCTCGACCAGCGGCGGGGCGCAGGAGGCCCTGCTCGCCGAGGGGATGGGGACGCTCGTCGACGGTCTCGCCGCCGAACTTGGCGGGCGGGTGCGGACCGGGGCCGCGGTCACGTCGATCGTCCGCGACGAAGACGGCGTCACCGTGCGGACGGCGACAGAGCGGCTGCGGGCCGCCAAGGTCGTCGTCTCCGTGCCGCCGCCGGTCGCCGCCCGGATCGGGCACGAGCCCCCGCTTCCGCGACAGCGGCTCGACCTGGAGGAAAACAGCTACATGGGGACGGTGCGCAAGGCGATCGCGGTCTACGGACGGCCGTTCTGGCGCGAGCGCGCGAGCGGCGAACTCCTCGTGCTGGACGGCTTGGGGCAAGCCGTCTTCGACACCACCGCACCCGGCGGGCCCGGGCATCTGTGCGTGCTGGTGGGCGGTCCACGGGCGCGGCGTCTCGACGGGCTGGACCTCGAAGCCCGCCGGGACGTGTTGCTCCGGCCGCTGGTCCCGCGTCTCGGCTCGGCCGTGCTCGAACCCGCGGACTGGCACGAAAAGGCGTGGCACCTCGACGAGCACGCCGGCGGTGGCTACACGGCGCTGCCCGAACCCGGTGCCACCGACGGCTTCCCGCCGATCCCGGCCACCCCGATCGGGCCGGTGCACTGGGCGGGCTCGGAATCCGCCCGTGAGCATCCCGGCTATCTCGACGGCGCCATCGAAGCGGGCGAACGGGCGGCGCGGGAGGTCGCCGAGGCGCTCGGCCGGGCATGTCCCGAATCGGACAGGGTTCGGCGGACCTCTTGACCGGGTGGTCTGTTCTTGCCGAAGGTGAGCAGGCAGCGACAACGTTGTCAGGAGGCGGCCTTTCCCATGCCTGCACGCACTTCGACCCGCGTCGCCGGGTTGCTCACCGCACTGGTCGTTCCCGCCGGGCTCCTCACGCCCGTCGCGGCGGCGGCACCCGGTGGCGACCCCGTGGACGCTGTCAACACCTTCATCGGCACCAAGGACGACGGCAACACCTTCCCCGGCGCCTCGGCGCCTTTCGGGATGACCCAGGTCAGCCCGATTTCCTCGCATTACGCCGGATATCGCTACGACGACACCGCGATCCGCGGCTTCGGGCATTTCTTCCTGTCCGGCGCGGGCTGCTGGGAGCAGGGCGGCCTCGTGTCGTCCCTGCCCACGACCGGCGCGGTCGGTCCCGGCGCGGCGTTCGACACCTCGAAACCGGACACCTTCGACCACAAGAAGTACGCCTCGCCGTACACGCACGAGGGCGAGGTCGGGAAGCCCGGCTACTACAAGGTGCGGCTCACCGGCTACGGCGGCGTCGACGCGGAGACGACCGCGACCACGCGGACCGGCGTCGAGCGGTACACCTTCTCGAAGTCCGGTGACGCCAACGTGTTCGTCAACGTCGGCCAGGCCAACGACAAGGAACCCGTGACGGCGAGCCAGATCCGCGTCGTCGGGGACCGGACGGTCGAGGGAATGGTGGAGTCGCAGGCGTTCTGCGGCGGGAAGCCGTACAAGACCTGGTTCACCACGACGTTCGACAAACCCTTCAAGTCCTTCGGCACCTGGTCGCCGACGGGTGGCACGCCGGGCTCGAAGGAGTCCGCCGGTGGTGAGGGCCTGCGTGGCGCCTGGCTGACCTTCGGCGGCGGGCAGGTCACCGCCACGACGGCGATCTCCCATGTGGACGCTTCCGGCGCCAAGCGCAACCTGGCGTCCGAGAAGGGCCGCTCGTTCGACGCGGTCCGTGACGGCGCCCAGCGCGCCTGGCGCAAGGAACTGTCCTCAGTGGACATCAAGGGCGGCGCGAAAGACGACCGCACGGTGTTCTACACCTCGCTCTACCACGCGCTTCTGCAGCCGCTGACCGGCAACGACGCCGACGGCCGCTACCGCGGGTTCGACGACAAGATCCACCGCGCGCTGGGTTGGACGTACTACGAGTTCTTCTCGCTGTGGGACACCTATCGCACCCAGAACCAGCTGCTCGCGCTCCTGCGGCCGGCGCGGGCGAAGGATGTCGCGAAGTCCGTGCTCGCCATCCACGACCAGGGTGGCTGGCTGCCGCGCTGGGCGTACGCGAACCAGGAGACGAACACGATGACCGGCGATCCGGTCACCCCGTTCCTGGTCGACCTGTGGCGGTTCGGCGCGTTGTCCGGGCAGGAGTTCAAGGCGTACCAGGCACTTCTGCAGAACTCGCGCGAGATCCCGCCCGCGTCGTCCCCGTTCCAGGGCCGTTCGGGGAACGCGAGCTACCAGAAGGACGGGTTCGTCCAGTACGACAAGGACTTCCCGAAGAAGGGGCAGGACACCGACCCGAACCACGGCGCTTCGGCCACCTTGGAATACGCGCTCGCGGACTGCTCGCTTTCGATCATGGCCGCCGGTCTCGGCAAGAAGGACGATGCCAAGGCGTTGGCCGACAAGGGACGCAGCTATCGCACGCTGTGGGACTCGTCGGTGACCGACCGCGGCTTCACCGGGTTCTACCGGCCCAAGGTCACCGGCGGTGACTGGTTCAGCCCGGCGGACAAGCCGTACACCCCGCAGAGCCCGGACGGCTTCCACGAAGGCACGTCCTGGCAGTACCAGTGGCTGACCCAGCAGGACGTGCCCGGTCTGGTCGAGCGCATGGGCGGCAAGGAAAACGCCGGCAAGCGGCTCGACGACTTCTTCGCCTACGGAGATCTGCTGAAGGATCCGGCGAAGACCGTGCGCGAGGAATGGGTCGTCGGTCCGTACAACTACTACAACCAGTTCCGCTACAACCCGAACAACGAGCCGGATCTGCACTCGCCCTGGATGTACACGCTCACCGGGCAGCCGTGGAAGACCTCGGCCGTCGTCCGCGCGGCGCACACGTTGTTCACCAACGCGCCCAACGGTGTCACCGGGAACGACGACCTCGGGACCATGTCCGCCTGGTATGTCTTCAGTGCGCTGGGCCTGTATCCGGCGGTGCCGGGCACCGGGCAGTTCGTGCTCAACGCGCCGAGGTTCGAGAAGTCGGTGGTGCACCTGGAGAACGGCCGTGGCATCACGATCAAGGCCGACGGCGCCGACGCGTCGAAGCTGCAGTACGTCCAAGGGCTGGGATCCGGTTCGCAGCGGGCCTACGTCGGTCTGGAGCAGCTGACGCGAGGGACCACTTTGGACTTCAAGCTCACCGAGGATGTGGCGAAGGCCACCTGGGCGACCGGCCCGGAAGGCGCGCCGAAATCGCCGTGCGCCGGGTGATCCGAGTGGTTTAGACCGGTTCGTACCGGGGGTCGTGAGCAGCATCACGACCCCCGGTGTTCCGGTGAGGGCCGTCACGCCTCACACTGGTATTACCACGTCCGACAGCGCTGTTGACGTCCCTGGCGAGTCCGCCTTGGACAGTGCTCGTCGGACGTAGTCATGTAGGCACACATAGTGGTGAGACCCCACAGGAGGAGAAAGTGTCCAGCAAGGCCGCTCTAGTATTCCGCGTGGCCGCGGTAGCCGAAGCCCTTTCGTGGGCCGGGCTGCTGGTCGGGATGTTCCTCAAGTACGCCGTCAAGCTCGGCGAAGGCGGCGTTCCCGTCCTCGGCATGGTGCACGGCGTCGTGTTCGTCCTCTACGTGCTGGTCTCCCTGTCCGTGGCGAAGCCGCTCGGCTGGCGCCCGAAGACCCTGATCCTCGCGCTGCTCTCCAGCATCCCGCCGCTGTTCACCTGGTTGTTCGAGTCCTGGGCGCTGCGCAACGGCAAGCTGGACGGCCCGCAGCGGCTGTCGCACGGCGGCGTCGGCCTGTTCGTGGCCAAGACCCCCGAGCCCGCTGCCGCCTGATCTTGATCGCTACGTGAAAGGCCCCCGTCCAGCCGGACAGGGGCCTTTCCCGTGTTCCGGTGTTATTCGGTGAAGTCGCCGGTGGCCTTGCGGACCTTGGTGAGCAGGTCGGTCAGCTGCTCGGTCTGCTTGCCGGTGAGCCCGGTCAGCCCGAAGTCGATCTCGGTGACGGCCTTGGTGGCCTCTTCACGGCGTGCGCGGCCTTCGCCGGTGATTTCGACCAGCGTGGTCCGGCGGTCGGTCGGATGCGGGACGCGCTTGACCAGACCGTCCTTCTCCAGCCTGTCGACGATGTTGGTGACGCTCGTCGGGTGCAGCTGCAGCCGCTCGCCCATCACGCGCATCGGCAGGTGGGACGCGCGGGCGAAGGTCAGCAGCACCAGCGCCTCGTACCGGGCGAAGGTCAGCCCGTGCGGTTTGAGCGCGCCGTCCACGGCGGATTGGATGATCTGCTGCACGCGCATGATCCCGGTCACCGCGGCCATGGTTTCGGACGGCCCGATGCGGGCCTCCCACAGCTGCGCCGCGCGGGCGATCGGGTCGAACGGCAACGGACGGCTCATGGCGCTCGAAGTTACCAGTGGGTACCCGTGCCATGCCGCGCTACCGGGTGTTATGCGTGGGAAAAGCGTCCTGAGGAGGAGCAGAAGATGATCGTGGCCTTCAGCGTCAGCCCGTCTGCCAGTGAAGAAGACGGCGGTGTCAGCGAAGCGGTCGCCCGCGCGGTGAAAGTGGTGCGCGAGTCCGGCCTGCCGAATTCGACCAACGCGATGTTCACCAACATCGAAGGAGACAACTGGAACCAGGTGATGGACGTCGTCAAGCGCGCCGTCGAGGCCGCGGGCGAGGGATCGTCACGGGTCGGGCTGGTGCTCAAGGCCGACATCCGGCCGGGGTACGAAGGCCAGCTGACCGCGAAGGTGGAGCGTGTCGAGAAGCACCTGAGCGAGTAAGTCAGGGGAGCGGTGGGGTGAAGGACACCAGCCACAGCTTGTCCTTGACCGCGATGGCCACCGGGTAGCCGAACACGCTGCCGTCGCCCAGTTTCCCGCTGACGGTCGCCGAAGTCGGCGCCAGGTCGTCCGGCGCGAACTTCACCGTGACGTCGTGGGCGCCGCGGCCCGCCAGCGCGTCGATGTAGGACTTCGCGAAGTCGTCCGCCGAGGCGGGCGGATAGTCGATGAGCTCGGAGAGGGCCTCGACGTCGTGTTCGTTGAGCGCGGCGGCGAGGCCGTCCCGGAGTTGCCGGGGACTGGCGACGCCGGGATCGGGCTGATGGGCGATGAGCACCGTGATGACGCTCACCCACGTGACCGCGATGGCGATCGCCACGGCCACCGTCGCCGTCCTGCGTGTCGGAATGTCGATCACCCCCTCGTGGGGAGCCTGCCGGACGGGGAGCGTCCTGCCAAGCGGGCAGGCGGGGGCGTGCGGTGAAACGGTCGGGGATGCGTGCCAGGATGGGTGCGTGACACACCCACGCGGATCAGCATCGAAGACGGCGGCCCTGTCCGCCGCGCTTTCCGGCGCGGTCGACCTTTCCGCGCTCAAGGCGCGTGCCGAAGCGCCCCAGAAACAGCCCCCCGCCCCGCCTCGGCCACCGGCGGGCGAAGGTGCCGCGCCGAGCCCCGCCACGGCGGGTGCCGTGATCGACGTCACCGAAGCGACCTTCCAGTCCGAGGTCGTCGAGCGGTCCTTGCAGCAGTTGGTGGTCGTCGACCTGTGGGCCGAGTGGTGCGGGCCGTGCAAGCAGCTCAGCCCGGTGCTGGAACGCCTGGCCGCCGAGTCCGGCGGCGCCTGGGTGCTCGCGAAGGTGGACGTCGACGCCAACCCGCGCATCGCGCAGCTCTTCGGCGCGCAGTCGATCCCGACGGTCATCGCCATCGGCGGCGGCCAGCCGGTCGACGCGTTCTCGGGCGCGCTGCCCGAACCCGAGATCCGCAAGTGGCTCGGTTCGCTGCTCGACGCGCTGCGCGACCGGCTGCCCGGCATCAAGGCCGCCGAGCAGAACGGAGGCGGTGTCGAGGTGCCGGAGGACGAGCGGTTCACCGAGGCCGAGGACGCCTTCGAACGTGGTGACTTCGCCGCGGCGCAGGCGGCCTACGAGCGCATCCTCGACGTCGAGCCGGCGAACGAGGAGGCCAAGACCGCGCTCGCGCAGGTCAAGTTCACCGCCCGCGCCGAGGCCGCCGGCCCGGACGCGATCGCGAAGGCCGACGCCGACCCGGCCGACCTCGACGCCCAGCTCGCCGCCGCCGACCTCGAAGTCGCCGGGCAGGAGCCCGAAGCAGGCTTCGCGCGGCTGATCGCGGCCGTGCGCCGGACCGCGGGGGACGACCGCAACAAGGCGCGGGAGCACCTGGTGGCGCTGTTCGAGCTGTTCGACTCCGCGGACGAGCGCGTGATGAAGGCGCGGCGGGATCTGGCCAGCGCGCTTTACTGAGCTTGAGTACATGAAGGCCCCCTTGCCTGCGCCAGACGCAAGCAAGGGGGCCTTCACG
This sequence comes from Amycolatopsis sp. NPDC089917, assembly GCF_040684635.1. Lineage (NCBI taxonomy): Bacteria > Bacillati > Actinomycetota > Actinomycetes > Pseudonocardiales > Pseudonocardiaceae > Amycolatopsis > Amycolatopsis sp. NPDC089917. Next base: position 12,785 of record NZ_JBFBGL010000035.1, read on the forward strand.
TACTTCGGGGGCCGCGGGTGGGCCAGTTGGCCGGCCGGGTGTCATGAAAGGGTCGTTTAGGACGTTTTTCGTCCTGAACGACCCTTTCATGACACTTCAGGCAGCAGTGACCGGACCGATCAGCCGTACTGGGTCGAGCACACCGAAGAGCTCTCCAGGTAGCCCTTCCGCAGTGCCTCGATCCGCTCGAAACCGTTGTCCACGCGCTTGCCGTTGACGTCGGCCGAGACCAGGCTCTCCGGGCTCAGCAGGTCCGAAATGGCCTCGTCGAGGTCACCGGCCGAGAGCCGCAGCGTCGCGCCGGGCACCGAGCTGGCCTTCGCCCACGCGCCGACCAGGCAGGCGGTGCGCAGTCCGGCGTTCGCGTTGTCGATCGACGCGCCGACACCCTTCTGGATGCCCATGGCGTAGCGGGACGCGATTTCCGAGAACGCGGCGAAGTCGCCCTTGCCCTCGCTCTGCCCGCTCTTCCACTCGGCCTCTTGGTCGACCGGCTGGGCGAGTTCGCGCAGCTTGGTCATGTCGATGCTGACGGTGTTGTTCGACGGGCAGTACGACGCGGGCGGCGTGCTGGGGCCGCCGGCGCAGCTGCCGTTGCCGTCCTCGGTGATCTCCGGGCCCGGGACGCCGGCGCCCTTGAAGGCCTCGTCGAGGCTCTTCTTCAGGATCCCGATGATCTCGGCGTCGAGCTTCGCGTCGCCCTTGCCCTTGTCACCCTTGTCGAACGGGCGCTCGGTGATGCGCGCCTTGATGTTCTCCTCGTTCATCGCGGCGCATTCCTTCGGGCCCTTCTCGAACCCGACCTGGAACGCGTACGTGCGGTCGAACGCGGTGCCGTGCGCGCCCTGCTTCGTCGCGCTGGTGCCCGCCTGGTCGCGGATCAGGAACAGCGACGCCATGACCTGGTTCAGGCCCTCGGAGGTGGAGAGCTTGTAGAACTTGCTCTTCTCCTCGGCGACCCAGCGGAAGTAGCCGCCGGCGAAGCAGTCGGCCTGCTGCTCCTTGACGATCGACGGGGTGTTCTTCTTGATGTTGGCCTTCTCGCCGAGCCGGTACTGCACGGCGTGCCCGAGTTCGTGCGCGAGCACGACGGCGCTGGCCATTTTCCCGAACCGCTCGCGCAGCATCGGCAGCAGCACGCCGCGGTCCCACGCCACCGAGTCGTCAGGCGGGCAGTAGAAGGCGTTGACCAGGCCCTTGACGCTGCCGCATTTGGTGTCTTCGTCATCGGAGCGCGCGCTGTAGGACAGCAGCGACTTCAGCGGCTCGTACTGCTGGCCGAAGTCGCGCGGCATGACCTCGGTCCAGTAGGTCTGCGCGTCGGCGATCGCGGCGATGGCGAGCTGGTCGTCCTCGGAGCCGTCCTCGTTGCGGACCTGCAGGTCCGGCTTGGGGGCGTCCGGCTTCAGCCCGCTCTCGAAGTGGGTGACCGGTAGACCGGCGATGTCACCGGCTCCCGGCTGGCTGCCCTGCTGGCCCCCGGCGGTGCCGCCCTTGTCGTTGCAGGCGCCGAGCCCGAGAGCCATCACCGCCACGATCGCGATCAGAGCCGGGCGGCGAAAGCCCCGCAATCCCCCTTGGATCATCTTCACTCGCTTGTCGTCAGGGCCCCGACCGGGCCGCGCGTACACCGGCAAGCTGGGACCCTACCCAGCGCTTATGGCCCGCGTGCAGGTAATCCCCGAAGTGGGTCTTGAGCGGGGTGGGGGCGGTCCCGATATGGTCGCTCCTCATGAGAGCAGTCCGCCGGTTCACCGTCCGCGCGAGCCTGCCGGAGTCGCTCTCCGGCCTTGGTGACCTCGCCACGAATCTGCGCTGGACCTGGCATCCGCCCACTCGCGACCTGTTCGCGTCAATGGACGCCGAGCTGTTCAACCGGGTCCGCGACCCGCTCCGGATGCTCACCGCCCTGCCCCCGGCCCGGCTCGACGAGCTGGCCGTCGACGACGCCTTCCTCGCCCGCGCGCGCGAGGCGGTCGCCGATCTGGACCGGTATCTCGCCGAGCCGCGCTGGTACCAGAAGCAGGATGACGCCGAGCTGCCGCCGGCCGTCGCGTACTTCTCGATGGAGTTCGGCGTCACCGAGGCGCTGCCGAACTACTCCGGCGGTCTCGGCGTGCTCGCCGGCGACCATCTCAAGGCCGCGTCGGACCTCGGCGTGCCGATGATCGGTGTCGGGCTGCTCTACCGCGCCGGGTACTTCCGGCAGGCGCTGTCGCTCGACGGCTGGCAGGTCGAGCACTACCCGGTGATCGATCCGAACGCCTTCCCGCTGGAACTGCTGACCGACGGCGGCGAGCCGGTGGTGGTCGACGTCGCCATGCCCGCCGGGCGGACGCTGCACGCGCAGATCTGGAAGGCCCGTGTCGGCCGGATCCCGCTGCTGCTGCTCGACACCGACACCGAGGCCAACGACGAAGACCTGCGCGCGGTCACCGACAGGCTCTACGGCGGCGACGCGGACCACCGCATCCGGCAGGAGATCCTGTCCGGGATCGGCGGCTTCCGCGCGGTGCGGCGGTACTGCGAGCTGACCGGGCATCCGCAGCCGAAGGTGTTCCACACCAACGAAGGTCACGCCGGATTCCTCGGGCTGGAACGCGCCCGCGAGATCATCCAGACCGACGGGCTGGCGTTCGACGAGGCGCTGCCCGCCGTCCGCGCCGGCACCGTGTTCACCACGCACACGCCGGTCAGCGCCGGTATCGACCGGTTCCCCGTCGACCTCGTCCAGCGGTACTTCACCGACGGCAGGCTGGTGCCGGACGTCGACCCGCGCCGCGTGCTCGCGCTCGGCGCGGAGGACAACCCCGGTCTGTTCAACATGGCGCACATGGGTTTGCGGCTCGCCCAGCGGGCGAACGGCGTCTCGGCGCTGCACGGCCGGGTGTCGCGGAGGATGTTCTCCCGGCTGTGGCCCGGGTTCGACTTCGACGAGGTACCCGTCTCCTCGGTCACCAACGGCGTCCACGGCCCGACCTGGGTGGCGCGCGAACTGAGCGCGCTGCTCGGCCGCAACCACGAGGAACTGGGGCTCGACGGCGCGCGGGGGAAGCCACTGCGGGACGGCGTCAGCGACGAGCAGTTGTGGGCTCTGCGGCGTGAGCTGCGCGAGAAGCTGGTCGCCGAGGTGCGGCGCCGGGTGCGGGCCGCGTGGATGCAGCGCGGCGCGTCCGCGCTCGAACTCGGGTGGACCGACACGGTCTTCGACCCGGACGTGCTGACCGTCGGTTTCGCGCGCCGCGTGCCGACGTACAAACGGCTGACGCTGATGCTGCGCGACCCGGACCGCCTGCGCGCGCTGCTGCTGGACGAGCGGCGCCCGATCCAGCTCGTCGTCGCGGGCAAGTCGCATCCGGCCGACGAGGGCGGCAAGCAGCTGATCCAGCAGATCGTCCGGTTCGTCGACGATCCCGAGGTGCGCCGCCGCATCGTCTTCCTGCCGGACTACGACATGTCCATGGCGCGCTATCTCTACCGCGGCTGCGACGTCTGGCTGAACACGCCGGTCCGTCAGCTGGAGGCGTGCGGGACCTCGGGGATGAAGTCCGCGCTCAACGGCGGCCTCAACCTGTCCATCCGCGACGGCTGGTGGGACGAGTGCTACGACGGCAGCAACGGCTGGGCGATCCCGACCGCGGACGGCGTCACCGACCCGCTGCGCCGCGACGAACTGGAGGCCGCGGCGCTCTACGACCTGCTGGGCCACCAGATCGCGCCGCTGTTCTACGACCGTGACGCCGGCGGTGTGCCCGGCGGGTGGCTGTCGATGGTGTGGCACACGCTGGAGACCCTCGGGCCGCGCGTGCAGGCCGCGCGGATGGTGCGGGAGTACGTCGAGTCCGGGTACCTGCCCGCCTCGCGGATGGTCGCCGAGGCGACCGGTGACGGGTATCGCGGCGCGCTTTCGCTGGCCGAGTACCGGACCAAACTCGACGTCTCCTGGCCGCGCGTGCGGATCTTCGACACCGAACTGCTCGTCGAGGACGCCGCCCCGCTGGTCACCGGGACCGAGGTGACCATCCGGGCGCGGATCGACCTCGCGGGTCTCGATCCGTCCGAAGTGGACGTTCAGGCCGTCGTCGGGAAGGTGGGCGACGGGGACGAGCTGACCGGGCCCCTCACCGTCCCGATGTCCGGCGACGGGATCGGCGCGTTCGCCGCGCGGCTGAAACTGCCGCATCCGGGGTCGATCGGCTACACGGTCCGCGTGCTGCCCAAACACCGTCTGCTGGCCACGCCGGCCGAACTCGCCCGGGTCGTCCACGCGTAAGCCTTCTGCGCGGCCGTGACTCGCGTGCTCAGAGCCGGATCACGCGTGATCGGGGACGGAACTCGCGTGACTGGACTCCGCACTCGGTGTGCGGCTCTGATCACGTGAGTTCCGGTGTCGAGCCGATCCGCGTCAAGCCGGTACCGAACAAAAGAAACCGTTGATTCTCGATTTCCGCCGAACAATGCGGAACAGGCAGGTGAAATACACTTTGCCGGGCCGATCCTGAATCGCGGAGGAATGGTGGCTTCGGCGAAAGAGACGAAAACATCGCGCAGGGCCAAGGACCGGTTGCACCACATCCACGCCCGAGCCGGGATCCAGCAGGACGGGCTGCGCCGGGCGCTGGGGCCGGAACTGCGGGAGATCTGGGGAGTCGCCGACGACGCCGAGCCCGGCAGGGTGCGCGAGATCGTCCTGCTGCGGCTGAATCGCGTTCTCGAGCGGTTCGCCGACCCGCTCATGCCCGAGATCGTCTGGACCGCCTACAACCTCGGCGTCGATCCGGTGAACGGCGGGGCGGGCATGGTCGGCCGGATCAGGACCATGGTCGGCCGCGGCCGGGTGGCGGTCTCCGAGCGGACCTGCACCCGCCGGTTCTACGACTTCCTGGGGACGGTCAAGAACAGCCTGGACGGTTTCCAGGAAGACCTCACGGGCGAAGACTTCAGGGTCGCTTCGGGGTGGATCGCCGGGAACGTCCGGCCGGAGCGGGAGCAGACCGACGGCGGCCTGCGCGACCCCGTCCCCTCGGTCATGCGGATGTTCCTCGACGGCACGGTGTGGGGCCCGGCGGACGAGGCGGGCGCGCCGGTCCCGGCCCGCCTCGGCGCGCACGGCGACTGGCTCTGCGTCTTCACCGACGAACGCCTGCTGGCCGAGTACCGCGCGATCACCGGAGCCGGCTGGGCCCGGATCCGTCCCCGGACCGGCCGCGAGGTCGTGCTCGCGGCCGCCAGGCGCGACGTGGCGACGGGTGTCCTGGTCAACCCCAGGCCGACGCGGGGCGCCGGGATCCACGCCGCGCTCCCGCTCTCCCCGGACTCGATCGCCCGGCTGGCGATCCGCCGCTAGGGAACGGCGGGGGTGCCGCCCTCGCGGACCGGGAGGCCGGCCGAACGCCAGGCGCGGAACCCGCCTTCGAGATCCGTGGCGCCCGGCAGGCCGAGCCGTCGCAGATCGGCGGCGGCCAGGCTCGACGAGTACCCCTCGTTGCACACGACGATCACCGTCGAGTCCGGTTTCACCTCGGGAAGCCGCCATTCGCTGTCCGGCGCGAGCCGCCATTCGAGGTGGATCCGCTCGACGATCACCGAGCCCGGGATCTCGCCCTCTTCGAGGCGGTTGACGTGCGGGCGGATGTCCACGATCAGGGCGCCGTCACGCTGTAACCGCTGTGCCTGCTCGGGTTCCGCCCGGTTCAGTCCGGACCGGGCGGCGGACAGCAGGTCGTCGATCGCGCTCATGCCTCCTCCTCGTAGTGGGTCGCTTTGCGTTGCATGAGCGGCGCACTGTGTTATCGATTCGCTCGCAGGCTCGCTCATGCGCCCAGTATCGGGGCCAGCGAGGGGATCTCGGCGGGGACTTCGGCGAGCGTGCCGTATTCGCGGGTCGCGACCAGCGGCGGCGAGTAGGCGTGGACGCTGGCGGCGGGCTCGGCGCCGATGCCGGTCACCTGGTGCGCGCGGCCCGCCCCGAAGCCGATGCCCTCGCCCGCGACGTGCGTGCGGCGCCGGACCGGGCCGCCCGGGTAGCGGTACTCCTCGCCGAGTTCGCCCTGGAGCACGGTGAACGAGCCGGACGCGCCGCCGTGGTCGTGCGGTTTGGTCTGCTGGCCGGGCAGCCAGGACAGCAGCCACAGCTCGACGCCGTCGGTCAGCGCGAGCCGCGCCCACCATCGGCGCTCCTCGTCGAACCGCAGCAGGCCGCGCAGGCCCGCGGTCAGCTCGGTGGTGACGGTGGAGGTCAGATCGGCCAGCTCCCGGGGCGTCCAGAGCAGGCGCTCGGGGTGCAGCAACTCGGGCAGCAGCGGGTTGGTCAGCTGCGGGTGGATCTCGAAGTCCTGACGGGACGAGACGGACGTGGTCACGGTGAGGCTCCTCGTGAAGGTTCGCGGGCAGGGCCGGACGCGGCACGACACGGGTCTTCCCGGCACACGGGTGCCGGGAAAAGAGCAGGAGATCAGCCGTGTCGCGCGGTGGTACACCCGGACGAGGCGACGAGGAGCAGGTCGATGGTGCGACGGCGCCAGAAAGAGCCCCCGATGACGGGGAAGGCGGTGGCCACGGACCTGATCACGCCTCCGATGGTGCCACAGGCGCCACTCCGGCGGTTACTCCGGAGAGCTCCGTCTCACTCCCTGGACCTGCCGCTTTCCACCGACCGGCGGCCCGGTGCACACGCGCGCGCGTGTCCGGACACAATGGGCGCGTGAGCGAGCCGATCCAGCCCAGCGAACTTGACGACCTCGTGGTGAGGATGACCGGTGTCGGGGTCCGCCGAACAGGCAACGACCTCCTCGCCGACCTCGACTGGACCGTGGAACTGGACGAACGCTGGGTGGTGCTCGGCCCGAACGGCGCGGGCAAGACCACCCTGCTCCGGCTGGCCGCGGCCGAACTCCACCCGACCTCGGGAACGGTCGACCTCCTCGGCGACCGGATCGGCAAGGTCAACATCTTCGAGCTGCGCCCGCGGATCGGGTTCACCTCGGCCGCGATCGCCCAGCGGGTGCCCGCCGAGGAACGCGTCCTCGACGTCGTGGTGAGCGCCGGGTACGCCGTCGTCGGCCGCTGGCGTGAGGAATACGACAGGCTCGACACCGACCGCGCCGTCGAACTGCTGACCGCGCTGGGCATCCCACATCTGGCCGAGCGCACGTTCGGCACGCTGTCGGAGGGCGAGCGCAAGCGGACCCTGATCGCGCGTTCGCTGATGACAGACCCGGAGATGCTGCTGCTCGACGAGCCCGCCGCCGGACTCGACCTCGGCGGCCGCGAAGACCTCGTCGCCCGCCTGTCCGAGCTGGCCCTCGACCCGGAGGCCCCGGCGATGGTGCTCGTCACCCATCACGTGGAAGAAATCCCGCCGGGGTTCACCCACGCGCTGCTGCTGCGGGACGGCCGCGCGGTCGCGTCCGGTCTCGTGGACGACGTCGTGACCAGCGACAACCTGTCCAAGACGTTCGACCAGGACCTCCTGCTCGAACGGTCCGGTGATCGCTTCTTCGCCCGTCGCCGCTGACGGGTAATACTGACCGGTAGCCTGCAATCTGTCGTTGTGGACGGCCCGTTGAGGAGGACTGGCGTGGGAGAGTTCGTAAGCCTTGAGGTTGAAGGCGGGGTCGGCACGATCAGGCTGGACCGCCCGCCGGTCAACGCGCTGAACAACCAGGTGCAGGCCGAGCTGGCCGAAGCGGCCCGCGAGGCGTCCGAGCGCGGCGACGTGCGCGCGGTGATCCTCTACGGCGGCGAGAAGACCTTCGCGGGTGGCGCGGACATCAAGGAGATGGCCGAGCGCACCTACCCCGAGATCGCCAAGTTCGGCGCGGCGCTGACGGCGTCGCTGGCCACCATCGCGAACATCCCGAAGCCGGTCGTCGCGGCCATCACCGGTTACGCGCTCGGCGGCGGTCTCGAACTCGCGCTGACCGCGGACCGCCGGATCGCCGGCGACAACGTCAAGGTCGGCCAGCCGGAGATCCAGCTCGGCGTCATCCCCGGCGCCGGCGGCACGCAGCGCCTCGCGCGGCTCATCGGCCCGAGCAAGACCAAGGACCTCGTGTTCACCGGCCGCTTCGTGAAGGCCGAAGAGGCGCTGGCGCTGGGCATCCTCGACGAGGTCGTGGCGCCGGACGACGTCTACGCGGCCGCGCACAAGTGGGCCTCGCAGTTCGCGAACGGACCCGCCGTGGCCCTGCGCGCCGCGAAGGCCGCGATCGACGGCGGTCTCGACACCGACCTCGCGAGCGGCCTCAAGCTCGAATCCCACCTCTTCGCCGCGCTCTGGGCGACCGAGGACCAGCGCAACGGCATGAAGTCGTTCATCGAAAACGGCCCGGGCAAGGCCACCTTCGAGGGGAAGTAAGCACGATGACCCAGGTGAACGACCCGGCGCCGAACCCGCACGCCACCGCCGAAGAGGTCAAGGCCGCCTTCGACGACCCCAAGCTCGCCAACGTGCTCTACCACGACTGGGAAGCCGGGACCTACGACGAGAAGTGGTCCATCTCCTACGACGAGCGCTGCATCTCCTACGCGACGGACGTGTTCAACGCCGTCGCCGGTGAAGACGGCCAGCCGTACCCGACCGCGATGGAACTGGGCAGCGGCACCGGTTTCTTCCTGCTGAACCTGATGCAGGGCGGGGTGATCAAGAAGGGGTCGGTCACCGACCTCTCGCCCGGCATGGTCCAGGTCGCGCTGCGCAACGCCGAGAACCTCGGCCTCGACGTCGACGGCCGGGTCGCCGACGCGGAGCGGATCCCCTACGAGGACAACAGCTTCGACCTCGTCGTCGGGCACGCGGTGCTGCACCACATCCCGGACGTCCGCGCGGCGTTCGCGGAGGTGCTGCGGGTGCTGAAGCCGGGTGGCCGATTCGTCTTCGCGGGCGAGCCGACGAAGGTCGGCGACTTCTACGCGCGCAAACTCGGCCAGATCACGTGGTACCTCACCACGAACCTGACCAAGATCCCGGTGCTGAACGGCTGGCGCCGTCCGCAGGAGGAGCTCGACGAGTCCTCCCGCGCGGCCGCGCTGGAGGCCGTGGTCGACATCCACACCTTCGACCCGTCCGACCTCGAGTCGATGGCCCGCGGCGCGGGCGCGCAGGACGTCCGCGCGGTCACCGAGGAGTTCGCCGCCGCGCTCGCGGGCTGGCCGATCCGGACCTTCGAAGCCGCCGTGCCGCAGGAGAAACTGACCCTGCGCTGGCGTCTGTTCGCGTACCGGCTGTGGCTGCGGCTGTCCGCTTTGGACAAGAAGCTGCTCGCGAAGGTGCTGCCGCGCGAACTGTTCTACAACGTGATGATCACCGGCACCAAGCGTTCCTAGGTGCCTTACGCGTTCACTCTCGACGACGTCGCCTTCCTGCGTTCCGGCGCGGGAAGCGCGGCGCTCGCCGAATGCTCTTCCCTGCCGCTGACCGACAAGACCCGTATCGCCGACGTCGCCGCCGTCCGCCGGATCGCCCCGGACCACGCGGCCGCGGTACTGGAAACGGTGGTGCTGCGGCGGAAGTCGTCGGCCAAACTGGACTCCGCGGGCTCGTGGCTGTTCACCGGTGACGCCCTCCAGCAGGCCAGCGCCACCCTGGTCGCCCGGCATCGGGCCGCGCGGCTGGCGGGCCGTGACGTCCACGACGTGACGTGTTCCGTCGGCGCGGACCTCGTCGAGATCGCCCGTGTCGCTTCCCGGGCGATGGGCTCGGACCTGGACGAGGTCCGGCTGGCGATGGCGCGGCACAACGCCTCCGAAGCCGGGGTTTCGCCTGTTCTGATGCGTGCCGACGCGCTGCGGCCGGTCAGCCGGTCTTCGGTCGTCGTCGCCGATCCCGCCCGTCGTGACTCGGCCGGGCGCCGGGCCTGGAAGCCCGCCGATTTCCTGCCGCCGCTGGACGGTCTGGTCGAGGCGTACGCGGGCCGGGAGCTGTCGGTCAAATGCGCGCCTGGCCTGGACTTCTCCATCGCGCCCTGGGCGGACGAGGTCGAACTGGTCTCTTTGGACGGTCAGGTCCGCGAGGCGTGCCTGTGGCGCGGCGTGGGCTCGACGGTGTCCCGCCGTGCGACGGTGTTGCGTTCGGACGGTGCACAGTGGACGATCACCGACACCGATCCCGACGAGATTCCCCCGTGTGAGCCGGGGGAATGGATCGTCGACCCCGACGGCGCCGTCGTCCGCGCGGGACTCGTGCGGCATTACGCGGCACGGCACGGCCTGTGGCAGCTGGACGAACGCATCGCGTACTTGACCGGGGACGTTCCGCCGCCGGGAATCCGGGCGTTCCGGGTGTTCGAGTACGGACCGTACAGCGAGAAGAATCTTCGTGTACTGCTGAAAAAACACGATATCGGTCGGCTGGAGATCCTCGTCCGAGGTCTCGACATAGACCCGGATGCCTTGCGGCGCAAGCTGAAACCTCGCGGCGGTGAAGAAGCTACTTTGGTTTTGACCAGAATCGGCCGTTCTGGAGTAGCGTTCCTTTGCCGCGCACAGCTGACGTGAGGAGCACTTCCATGAGCCGGTTCACCGGTCTGCTGAAACTGGCCGCCGCCGCGGCCGCCGGAGCCGTTCTCGCGGGCGGTGCCACCGCCGTCGCGAACCAGGACGACGCCGCCTGGCGGCGCGGGCACGAGCCCGCCAACATCGGCCAGGTCAAGCTCGACGTCAAGGCCTACTACGGCGACGTCGTCGTCGACGGCAAGCACCAGTACTCGGACGGCAGCCGGTTCGTCTCCGACACCAAGCGCCAGGTCTCCGACGCCAAGCGCTATTTGCAGCGGAGGCTGGATCGCGGCGTGAAGAACCCCGCCGTCGTGTTCGACGTCGACGACACCGCCGAAGTCACCTACGGCTGGGAGGCCGACAACGACTTCGGCTTCGACCCGGTGAAGCAGCAGGAAGCGATCGACAAGGGCACGTTCGTCGCGAACAAGCCGGTGCTGGAACTGGCGAACTGGGCGGCGCAGCGCGGCGTGAAGATCTACTTCCTGACCGGCCGCAACGAGTTCCAGGGCCCGCAGTCGCTCAAGAACCTCGCGAACGAGGGCTACCCGGCACCGGCGGGCGCGTTCTTCAAGCCGAAGACCACCGCGCCGGACTACCTGCCGTGCGGGCTGACCTGCACCACCGTCCAGTACAAGTCGGGCACGCGGAAGCACATCGCCTCGACCGGCGCGACCATCGTGGCCAACTTCGGCGACCAGTTCAGCGACCTCGAAGGCGGTTACGCGGAGTTCCCGGTGAAGCTGCCGAACCCGATGTACTACCTGCCCTGACGGAATATCCGCGAGGGCGGCGTCGCTGTGCCCGGTATGTCTGACAAAAAGGTGTTGAAGCCCAGCGCGAGCCACCCGATCACGGTGGCGCCGAACAAGGCGCGCGTGGTCGTGACGGTCGGCGGGAAGGTCGTGGCGGACAGCGCGAACGCGCTCACGCTGCAGGAGGCGAACTACCCGCCGGCGCAGTACATCCCGCGTGCCGACGTCGACTTCGACGTGCTGGAGCGGACGGAACACTCGACGTATTGCCCCTTCAAGGGCGACGCGTCGTACTACAGCATCCGCACCGGCGACGGCGTCGCCGAGAACGCCGTCTGGACCTACGAGGCGCCGCACGACGCGGTCGCCGAGATCAAGGACCACGTGGCGTTCTACCCGGCGAAGGTGGACGCGATCGAAGAGCGCTGACCCCGCGTCGAGCGCTATGAACGGTCCGTTCCTTGCGAAATTCGCAAGGAACGGACCGTTCATCGCAGGGGGGAGTTCTTCCGGATTGCGGTCACGCGAGGTGATTGATCCGGTCCCCGTCGGCCGCGAGCGAGGTGTCGGGGTCGATCCGCCAGGCGTCGAGGCCGGGCGTTTCGAGAAGCGCGTCGATCAGGGTTCCCTCGCCGGCGACGAGCGTCGAATCGAAGTCGACCTCGGTGGCCACGCACCAGGCGCGGTCGTCCGGCCAGAACAGGTTGGGGGACTGCGCCTCGAACCAGCTCGGCCGGGGCCGCCAGCCGAGTTCCGTTGCCGAGGCCAGCGGACCGGTGAACAGCAGGTAGTCGCGGCCGGGATGCCGCAGGCGCGGCGCGTCGAGGTGTTCGCGGGACAACGTCGTCTCGTCGGCCCAGCCGTAGCCCTCCCAGAGACAGAACCAGGCGTCCGAAGCGGTCGTGTGGTCGCCGAGGACGGCCAGGAGCGCGGTGAGACTGTGCGACGGCAGCGTCCCGCGTCCCGGCGGGGAACCCCGCCAGAGCGAGCCGGTCAGGTTCACCGGATCCGGGGAGCCGACGAGCGAGTGCCACTGCATGGCCCCGTGGGCGCGCCGCCCCGTTTCGGAGGCGGCCTCGCGCCAGCTCGCCCAGCCACCGCGGTCGCGTTCGGCGGGGTGGCAGAGCCGGGCGTACGCGGGATAGCCACGCGGAACCGTGCGGCAGGCCGCGCCGAACGCCCCGCCGAGCCTGGAGGAGATCCACTCGGCGGGGGACGGGTCGAGCACCGGCCTCAGCACGACGGCAAGTCTTCATGAAGATCAAGTGACGCGCATCTTGTCGTTCTTGTCGGTGGGCGGGGGCATACTGCCGGGCGTGGGTGTTCCGCTGCGTCGCCGTTCGGGCCGTTCGGTGTACCGCGAAGCCGCGCCGGTCGCGAAGGTGACCGGCGTGGTCGAGAGCGCCTGGACGGGCTTGGTGGGGTGCAGTCGTCCGTTGCGCGTGTTCCCGGACGGGTGCGTGGATCTCGTCTGGGACGGGCGAGAGCTGGCCGCGGTCACCACGGTGCGTGGGGTGCTGCGCCATGACCTGCCGTCGGCGGAGTGGACCGTCGGGCTTCGCCTGCGATGCGGTGCCGGTGGCACGGTACTGGGGCTGCCCATGACGGACCTGACGGCGGAGGCCACCCCGCTGCGCGATCTGTGGGCGGGCACTGCCCGTCGTGCGGAAGCCAGGCTGGCCGAGTGCGGATCTCCGGGTGAGGCGCGGTCGGTGCTGGAGGAGCTGGTCGCGGAAAGGCTCCGCGACGTCGAGCTGGACGGCCTCTCGATCGCGGCCGCTCGTGCGCTGCGGTCGCCCGGCGCTCGCACCGATCGGGTGGCGGCGGCGCTGGGGGTGAGCGAGCGCGGGCTTCGGCGGCACGTACGGCACGAAATCGGCGTCGGTCCCAAGGAACTGCACCGGGTCTTGCGGTTCCGCCGGTTCCTCGACCGGGTCGGGGCCGTCGCGCGGGATCGTTCTTCGCTCGCCGACGTCGCCGCCGAAGTGGGCTACGCGGACCAGTCCCACCTCGGGCGCGAATGCCGTCGGCTGTCCGGCGCCTCGCCCGGCGGGCTGGTGCGTTCCTGGGCTGGCCGAAACGTTCCAGACTGAGGCGGCGCGCCGAGCGAAGATCGGGAGGTGCCCGAACCTTTCCGCGTCACCCTCGACATCCGCACGGACGACCTCGACATCAACGGGCACGTCCGCGGCCCCGCCTACCTCGCGTACGCCGACCACGCACGCTGGGAATGCGTGTGGGCGGCCGGAGTGGACCCGCTGGCACTCAAGGCCGGGAACCTCGGCCCGGTCAACCTCGAAACGACCATCCGGTTCCGCCGGGAACTCCGGGCCCGCGCGCGGATCGACGTCCTGACCCGGTTCACCTGGGAGCCGGGCAAGGTGTCGCGAGTGGTCCAGGAATTCGTGACACCGGACGGCGCCGTGGTGGCCGAAGTCGAAAGCCTGTCCGGGCTGCTGGATCTCGAACGACGGCGCCTCGTCCCGGATCCCGGGCGGCACTGGCGGAAGTACGCGGCGCGGCCGGAGATCCTCGGTCTGACGTGATCACCCGCCGGTTCTCCGTTGGTAAAGACTGGTCGGCCATTTCACCTCCGGAGGATCCGTCACGTGCTCGAATCCCGCGCGTTCGTAGGAGCGCACGGTCCACTCGATGATCCGGACCCCGAGCCCGGTTCCGGCCGCTTCCCGCGCCACCGCGAGACGTCCTAGGTAGTAGGCCGGTTCGGTGTTCTCGCCCCAGAGATCCAGTTCCGCTTCGGCGACAACGCAAGTCGCGATCGGTTTGCCGTCCCGCGTGATCAGCAGGGGCTTCCCCCGATTCGATCCGGTGACGCACCGATTCCCGGGGAAAGCGTTGCGGCCATTGACGAATTCCGCGCCCGGTCAGCCAGGCGGCGGCCTCGGCGAGGAGGTCGAGCACCGCGTCCTCCTCGCCGGGCCGGGCGGATGGTGGTGCCCGGAGCGAGCGGCTCGGGGCCGGTGATGATCGGCATGGCTCGATGATGCCCCGGGTTGGTTGGATGGCTGTCGTGAGAGATGCCATCGACCGCTTACGGTTGGGCATGACGAGGACGTTCCGGCTGGCCGAGGTCACCGCCGCCAACTTCGACGCCGCGATCGGTCTGCGGGTGCATCCCGAGCAGAACCATCTGGTCGCGCCGGTGGTGAAATCCCTCGCCGAGGCATACGTGTACCCGAGGACAGCTTGGCCCCGGCTCATTCTCGACGGCGATCGGCTCGTCGGTTTCCTCATGGCCTTCCTTGACATCGACTTCGCAGGGGACGGAACGGGCACCGACCTCCGCTCGGGCTTGTGGCGGCTCAACATCGCGGCCGGCGAGCAGGGCCGGGGCTACGGCCGCTTCGCGGTCGAAGCCGTGGCCGCCGAGATCCGCCGCAGGGGAGGCGACCGGATGACCACCACCTGGCACCCGGGCGAGGACGGCCCCGAGGGGTTCTATCTGAAGCTCGGATTCGTCCCGACAGGAGAGACGAGCGGGGATCAGACGGTCGGGGAGTTGTTGCTGGAGTGGTGCGGCAAGTCGGCCATATGCTAACTTGCCACTGAGCCCCGTATGGGCCTACGCATGGAGGTAGCGGCTACTCGGCCACCGGAGATCGGTACACCGTCTCTCGCATTCACTCACCCTCGTCAGTGGGATGACGCCTCCATGCAGTGCGCCCGAAAATCGCGGCGTACCAAGACTTGTGCCCTTTCGGCGACTGTTCCGCGCCCTCCTGTCGACGCGACGACGGGAAAGGACCGCATTGACCGGCTTCAACGACCAGGTGATCGAGGAATTCAGGAAGAACAAGGGAAAACTCGGCGGCATGTTCGAGGGGTGGAAGCTGATCCTGCTCACCACCACCGGCGCCAAGAGTGGTGAGCGACGGACGAATCCGTTGGGATACCTCGAAATCGACGGCAAGACCGTCGTCGTCGCTTCGAACATGGGGTCGTCGAGGAATCCGGGATGGTATCACGACATCCGGCGCGATCACCGGGTCACGATCGAGACGGGGACCGAAACCCACGAGGCGATCGCGGCCGTCCCGCCCGCGGCGGAACGAGCCGAGTTGTTCGCGAAGGTCGTCACCATCGACCCCGGATTCGCCGAGTATCAGGCGAAAACCACCCGTGAGCTGCCTGTCGTGATCCTGCACCGGATCGACGACCGGGTGCGGGGGATGGGGGACTTCCTGGTGGAGGTCCACGCATGGCTGCGGGAGGAGATCGCGACGCTGCGCGCCGGGATCGACGACCTGGTGGCGGGCCGCGCGGATTCGCTCACCATGGAGAAATCCTTGCGGGCGCACTGTGTTTCGTTCTGCGAGGCGCTGACCAAACATCACACCGGCGAGGACATGGGCGCTTTTCCGATGCTGGCGCAACGGTTTCCGGCGCTCGCGCCGACGTTGACGAAGCTCGGGGAGGATCACGTCGTCGTCGCGGCGCTGCAGAAACGGATCCGCGGACTCGTGGAGGGTTACGTCTACGGCGAGAGCGACCCGACCCGGTTGCGCGACGACTTCGACGAGCTCGCGGGGCGGCTCGAAGCACATTTTGCCGCTGAGGAACGAACCGTCGTCACGGCACTCAACGTGACGGCGCCGGGCTGATCGGAGCGCATGCCCTGGGGTTTCGGCCCCGGGGCGTGTACCGTGGTTGGTGGCGGCGCTGTCAGCGTGACGCCGCGAGGCGGTGGAATTCGTCCCCGGCCTCGCCGAAGACCGCGAAACGGCGGTCCCCCTCGAAAGGTTTCATCGTCAATACTCACAGCACGGACAGTGCGCTGTTCAGCCATCCGCTCGAAACCCAGGCCGAGCGATACGACCCGACCGCTCCCCAGGGTGAGCGATACGTGGATCTTTTTCGCGAACCCTCTTATCCCGCACCGGAACCTTCGGCCGACGCCGTTCGTTGAGCGTAGCGGTCCAACGTTTTGGGTGTCGTGTTGTCCAAGCACGCTCGCGCAGAATTCGTCGCGGGCATGCCTTTTCGTGCGCCGCGTCGTGACACAGGTCGGCTGACGCAAACCGGCTGACACAGGCCGTGGCCCTCGACAAGAAACGGCGACATGACCTCTGTTCTGAGACCCCCGGACAGCGAAGAGCGGCAGACGCCGCAACCCTTGATGTCCGGGGAGCAGTCCCGTACCGAAAATCTCCTCGTCAAGCTGTTCGCGGTGGTTCCCCTGCTGGCACTGGCCGCCTCCGTCCCCTTCGCGTGGGGCTGGGGACTCGGCTGGGTGGACCTCGGCCTGGCCGCCGGGTTCTACTTCGTGACCGGCCTCGGGGTGACCGTCGGTTTCCATCGCTACTTCACCCATGGCGCCTTCAAAGCCAACCGCGGCCTGCGGATCGCCCTCGCGGTCGCCGGCAGCATGGCGATGCAGGGCCCGGTCATCGGCTGGGTGGCCGACCATCGGCGCCATCACGCCTTCGCCGACCGCGAAGGCGACCCGCACTCCCCGTGGCGGTTCGGCGCCGGTCCGGCCGCGCTGGCCCGCGGCTTCTGGCACGCCCACATGGGCTGGCTGTTCGAACGCGAGAAGACCAACGCGCGACGGTTCGCCCCGGATCTGCTCGCCGATCGCGACATCGCCCGGGTCGACCGTTTGTTCCCCCTGCTCACCGTCGTGACCCTGCTCGCGCCCGCCGTTCTCGGCGGCGTGCTCACCCTGTCGTGG
Source organism: Amycolatopsis sp. NPDC089917 (assembly GCF_040684635.1). Classification (NCBI taxonomy): domain Bacteria; kingdom Bacillati; phylum Actinomycetota; class Actinomycetes; order Pseudonocardiales; family Pseudonocardiaceae; genus Amycolatopsis; species Amycolatopsis sp. NPDC089917. Next base: position 29,729 of record NZ_JBFBGL010000035.1, read on the forward strand.
TTGGGCGCGGTCACCGCGTTCTTCTGGGCGAGCCTCGTCCGGGTGGCGCTGCTGCACCACGTCACCTGGTCGGTGAACTCGCTGTGTCACCTGATCGGCGACCGCCCGTTCGCCGCCCGCGACAAGTCCTCGAACTTCTGGCCGCTCGCCATCGCCTCGATGGGCGAGTCCTGGCACAACTCCCACCACGCCGACCCGACCGGTGCCCGGCACGGCGTCCGCCGCGGCCAGCTCGACATCTCCGCCCGGCTGATCTGGCTGTTCGAGAAGGCAGGCTGGGCGACCGACGTCCGCTGGCCGAAGGCCGACCGCCTCGGCCGCAAGCTCAACCCCGGCCACACCCTGTCACCGCACCGGAGCGCGCGGCGGGCCTGAGCCGACGAGAGGCGGTCAGGGCTTCGTCGGAGGAAGACCGAACTGCGCGAACAGGGCCGGGTCGAGGAACGAGGTGATCTCGTGGATCCGGTCGTCCCGGAGCGAAAGCACGTTGATCGACCAGGCGTGGTGGACCGCGTCCGCCGATTCGCCGACGTAACAGGCGACGGTCGGCTGGCCGTTGGCGGTGATGACCTCGTTGCGCCAGCTCGGGCACCGGCTGATCGGGACCTCGACGGCGAAGTCGGCGACGGCCTCGATGCCGCGGTACCAGTGCGCGAGCGGCGGCATGGACCACGTGACGTCCTCGGTCAGCAACGCCACGAGCGCGTCGGCGTCGCCGCGGTCCAGCGCGGAGGCGAAGTCCGCGGCGATCTCGCGGACCCGCGCGTCTTCGAGCTTCCGCAGCGTCTGCTGCTGGCTGGGTGACGGGACCTTCTCGGCCACGATCGCCCGCGCGCGCTGCAGCGCGCTGTTCACCGCCGCGACCGAGGTGTCCATTGTGGACGCGATTTCGGCGGCGGAGAAACCGAGGACGTCGAAGAGCAGCAACGCGGCCCGCTGGTTGCCGGGCAGGTGCTGCAAGGCGGCGACGAACGCCAGCTCGACGGCCTCACGCTGCTCGTACCGGGTGTCCGGCCCCGCCGGGCCCCGGCCGAGGCTCGCGTCGGGGTACGGGCCGAGCCACGCGACCTCGGTCACCGGGGCGTGTTCGAGCACCGCCCGCTCGCTCGACGGGCCGAGGTCCATCGGCAGGGCGCGCTTGCCGCGCGCGGCGGCCGTGTCCAGGCACGTGCGGGTGGCGACGGTGTAGAGCCACGTCCGCATCGAGCTCCGGCCCTCGAACCGTTCCAGCCCCCGCCAGGCCCGCAGGAGCGCGTCCTGGAGGGCGTCGTCGGCGTCGTGGGTCGAGCCGAGCATGCGGTAGCAGTGGGCGTGCAACTCGCGGCGCAGTGGCTCTACCAGGCGGTTGAACGCCGCGTCGTCCCCGTTACGGGCTTCGGCGACGTCCGGGTCCTCGGCGCGCAGGATATCTTCGCTCACAGTCGATGATTGTGCCCTTACTTGGCGCGAAGCGCGGTGACGGCGGGGGTGAACATCGTCGTCTTGATCGCGGCCAGCGTGCCGCGGTCCTTGCCTGCCAGCGGGCGGACGAGGTCGGCCGCGTATTCCAGCAGGGCGGATTTCTCGGCGACGGCGTCCACGAGCCCCAGATCCCGCGCGTCCGTGCCGCCGAAACGCCGCCCGGTGGTCATCGACGCGATCGCGGCGGCGGGGGTGAGCTTGCTCTGGATGACCCCGGCCATGCCCGGCGTGAACGGGATGTTGATGTCGGCTTCGGGGAAGCAGAAGAACCCGCGGTCGGCGCGCATCACCCGGAAGTCGTGAGCCATCGCCAGCATGGCCCCGGCGCCGAAGGCGTGCCCGTTGATGGCGGCGACCGTGTGCACGCCGAGGGTGAGCACACGGGCCAGCAGTTCGTGGACGTCGGCGACGTACTGCGCGGCCTGGGCGGGGTTGCCGGTGAGCCATTCGAGGTCGAGGCCGTTGGAGTAGAACTTCCCGGAACCGACCGTGACCAGGACCGCCGGATCCGGATAGGAGACGACGGTGTCGAGCTGGGAATGGACCGTCTCCAGCCAGGACGGCGAGAAGCGGTTTTCGTCGTCTCCGAGGTCCAGCAGGAACACCGGGGCGTCGTGACGGAGGGTCGGCATGGTCAGTCCTTTCGTGGGGGTGGGAGCAGGAGTATGGCGTGAACCGCGGCGGCCAGTCGGACGCGGGAGTCTTCGGGGATCGGCTCGCCCACGGTGAAGGCCCGGCGGAACAGGGCGGTCGGCAGATCGACCACGCAGGTGGTCAGTACCTCGACCGCGTGCGCGTCCCGCCTGTCCCAGAGTCGTTCGGCGAGCCTGACCAGCAGCGCGACCAGGCGTTTGTCGAGCGCCAGGAGGTCGCCGGCGAGGTCTTCGGGCACCTGCGGGCCGAGCAGGTGCTCCTTCTTGACGGTGATGAGCAGGCGGGCCGCCTCCGGCCTGCGGCCGGCGAAAGCGGCCGGTGCGTCCGCCGCGGCCGCGACCGCCTCGGCCGGGTCTCCGGCTCGGTCGGCCAGTTCGGTCTGGAGATCGAGGAAAGCGTTCGCCGCGCGGAGCCAGACGCGGGCCAGCACGGCGCCGAGTGAGCCGAAAGCGTGGTAGATCGTGCCGTTGGGGACCCCCGCGGCGGCCGCGAGCGACCGGACGGTGACGCCTTGGGCACCGCGCTCGACGACGAGGCGTTCGGCCGCGTCGAGCAGCCGGTCCAGGTCGTGCACGCGGGGGCGGGCCATGAGGCGACAGTAACAGAGCACTCGCTCCAAAACTGCGGAATGGCGGTGACGGATGGACTTTCCTGGGCTGTGACGTGCTTCACGCGCCGAGCTGTCACATCGGTCCGGTGGCCGGGGTCAACCCGACGAACCACCGAGACCCGAGGAGAAACCGAAATGACCACCGCTTACGTCATCGTCACCGTCGTCGGAGCTTTCATGGCCGCCTTCTCGGCCGCCTCGATCTTCTTCCGCGCGAAGTGGGTCGTGCAGCCGCTCGCCGACTACGGCGTTCCGCGCACCTGGTGGACCCCGCTCGGCGTCGCCAAGGCGGCGGGCGCGCTCGGCATGATCGCCGGTCTGTGGGTGCCCGCGCTCGGTGTCGCCGCCGGGATCGGCCTGGTGCTCTACTTCGCCGGCGCCGCGATCACCGTGCTCCGCGCCCACTGGCCGTCGCACGTCGCGTTCCCGCTGATGTACCTGGCGCCCGTCGCCGCGTCGCTGGTGCTCGGCTTCGCCGCCTGAAGGTCAGACGCTGCGCAGCACCGAGACCACGACACCCAGCACGGCCGCGCGATCCCCGTCGATGACGTCGTAGGCGGGGTTGCGCGGTTCGAGGTACACGTGACCGTCGCGGCGGCGGTACACCTTGACCGTGGCCTCTTCGTCGATCATCGCGGCGACGATCTGCCCGGAGTGCGCCTCCTGCTGCTGCTTCACCACGACGATGTCGCCGTCGCAGATCGCCGCGTCGATCATCGAGTCACCGCGCACCCGCAGTCCGAAGACGTTGCCCCGCCCGGTGAGTTCACGCGGAAGGGTCATCACGTCGTCGACGTGCTCGACGGCCGAGATCGGCGTTCCCGCGGCGATGTCACCGACGACGGGAACCGGCACGGAGTCCTCTGTGGATTCCCGCGACGTCGTGCCGTGCAGGAACGCGCGGACGTCGATGGGGCGGGAAATGGAACTGCTGCGGCGGAGGAAACCCTTCTCCTCCAAGGCCGCCAGATGCTTCGACACCGAGGACGTCGAGCGCAGCCCGACCGCTTCGCCGATCTCGCGCGTGCTCGGCGAGTACCCGTGCTCCACCACCCATTCGCGGATGGTCAGCAGGATCTTCTGCTGGCGCTCCGGCAGCGAAGCGGCTTCCTCGAACACGTCAAGATCGTGGTAGGCGGTCATCAACGGAATGGTAGTTCGTGCAGGCCGCCGCGATCGCCGCGGTGTCCCAGTAGAACGGCCGCACCTCGGTGATGCGCCCGTCCTCGACGGTGATCGTCTGCAGGATCGGGAAGTCCAGTTCGCGGCCGGTGGCCCTCGACCGGACGTGCACGTGGGTCAGGACGACCAGCGGGCTGGTCCCGCTCAGGAAGCTCTGCTCCACCATGTCGAAGACGTCCCAAGTGCCGCTCATGGCGGCGAAGAACCGCTCCATGCCTTCGTGACCGCGCCAGATCCCGCCGTACGGCAGGCCGTCCGCCTGGTGCAGCACCACGCCGGGGGAGAAGAACGGGGCGAGCGGCGCGAAAGTCGTCTTGCCGGGGCCGCCCGCGGCGAAGTAGGCGGATTCCGCCGCGTACATGCCTTTGAGTACGGACAGGGCGTCAGTCGTCGAGGTCACGACGATCACTGTGGTGCGCGGCACGGGAAACCGCTGGCGGATATCGGCCGTGAAGATCGGCCGGATGGCGACCCCGGCGGACCGAAAGTCCGATCCCGCGAGCCCGTCCGCGAGGTTGACTCGATCGTATGAACACGAAGATCACCGCGGCGGTCCTCGCCGCCGCGACCGCCACGGTCGCCCTGTCCGGCTGTGGTCTCAAGGAAGGCCTGACCGAGAAGGCCAACGGGCACGTCAAGACGGTCGGCTACGCGACCGGCGCGGAAGGCAAGCGCGACAAGGACGCCCGGGTGCCGGAGTGGGTGCCGGACGGCGCCGCGTCGATCACTGAGGTCATCCGGACGACGGGTTCGGAGCGGATCCTGCGGTTCACCGGCGGGACGCTGCCCGCCGTCTGCGTGCCGGGGCCGGCCGCGACGCAGTCGGCCACGCTCGTCGCCCCGTGGTGGCCGCAGGGGCAGGAGAGCAGGACCGACAAGGTCTGCGGCGAATGGCATGTGCTCGTCCAGGGCGGCGACGTGTTCGCGTTCAAGCCGGAGACGCTGGTGAGCACGAGGTCCTGAGTCACTCCTGCGGAGTCAGCGCGTCGACGCAGGCGGCCAGGTCGCGCAGCAGCCCGTCACGGCCGGCCGCGGAAAACGGTTCGAGCATCCGTTTCTCCACCTCGCGCACGAGGCCGCTGGCGGTGCGGAGCTGGGCACGCCCGGCGGGGGTGAGCGTGCTGGGCAGGGCGCGGCCCTGCGGCGCCGTCGTCGGACGGGTGACCAGCCCGCGGTCCTGCAGGCCGCGCAGCACCAGGTTCATCGACTGCCGGGTGACGAACACGGCCCGGGCCAGTTCCGCGTTGGACAGCCCCGGCCGCTGTGAAAGCACTTCGAGGCACGAGTACTGCGGAACCGTGAGGTCGAGGGGACGCAGGGCGGTGTCCATGGCCGTGCGCAGCGCCGTCGCCGCCCGTTTCAGCAGGTATCCCACCGACAGGTCCAGCGGGCCGACCGTCTCGCCTTGACTCATGTCAGCATCATGACATACCTTCGCTATGTCAACACCCTGACATGGAGGACGACATGACCGTGACCGGACCCGATTTCTTCTCGCTGCAGGTGCGCGACCTCGATCGCGCCGCCGCGTTCTACGAGACCCACCTCGGACTGAGCAGACTGCCCGTCGCGCCGCCGCACGCGGTGGTGTTCGGCACCAAGACGATCCCGTTCGCGGTGCGGGAACCCGTGCCGGGGACGGACCTCGACGCCATCACCCCGCGGCCGGGCTCAGGAGTGGCGTTGTGGCTGCACGCCGACGACACCCAGGCGCTGCACGACCGGCTGGTCGGCGCGGGCGTCACCATCCTCACGGAGCCGTTCGACGGGCCGTTCGGCCGCACGTTCGCCTTCGCCGACCCGGACGGCTACGCGATCACCGTGCACGACAAGGCCTGAGTTCGCCTGCCGGAGCAGCGCGAGGGCCCGTGCGTCGGGAGAGTCCACGGGAGTCGTGCACACGATCAGCAGCTGGTCCGGCGAGCGGGCGATCGACAGGGTCTGCTGGGTCACCGTCACCGAGCCGACGACCGGATGACGCAGTTCGTAGGCCGCCGCGTCGCAGGGTTGCACGCGGTGATCGCCCCAGAGCGAGACGAACTCGGGGCTCTTCATGGTCAGCTCGCCGATCAGCTCCGCGAGCAGCGGATCGTCGGGATGCCTGCCGACCGCGATCCGCAGATTCCCGACCACCGCGCGGATCTTCCGCTTCCAGTCGGCGTACAGCTCCCGGTTGTGCGGGTCCAGCACCAGCATCCGGCTCATGTTCGGCCGTCGTGCCGGGTCGTCCGGGGCGTGGAAATCCAGATGCCCGCCCAGCAGCGCGTGGCCGAGGGCGTTCCACGCCAGGACGTCCGAGCGGCGGCCGAGCACCAGCGCGGGAGCGTCGACGGTGCGCAGAAGGTCCCGGGTCTCGTCGTGGAGCTTCTCGGGCCGTGGACGGCGCGCCCGTGGTGTGCGGCGAGCGGCGTCGGCGAGCCTGTCCAGGTGATCGCGCTCGTGGCCGTCGAGCCGGAGCGCGGAGGCGATGGCGTCGAGCACCTCGGCCGAGGCACCGCGTGACATGCCCTGCTCCAGCCGCGCGTAGTACGAGACGCTGACACCGGCGAGCTGGGCCAGTTCCTCGCGGCGCAGCCCGGCCACCCGGCGTCGCGGCCCGAAGTCGCGCAGGCCGACGTCTTCCGGGCGCAGCCGGGCCCGTCGCGCCTGCAAGAAGTCGCCGAGCGGGCCGGGTCCGTCCATGATCCCGAGTATCCGGGGCGCGGACCACGTCAGCCACACCCTCCCAGTGGGAGGAAAACGGGGGCGTGGTCCGCGTCCGCCCGGACGGCCAGTCTCGGTCGCATGGACGAGATCACCATCGGAGACGTCACCGTCACCCGCGTCAAGGAGTTCTACGGCTCGCTCGGCATGAGCCCGGCCGAATTCCTGCCCGACAGCCCGGACGGCTCGTGGGAGGAACAGCGCGACTGGCTCGCGCCCGACTTCTGGGACCCCGAGACGAACGAATGCCGCGCCGCGCTCCAGTCCTGGCTGATCCGCAGCGAAGGCCGCACGATCCTCGTCGACACCGGCGTCGGCAACCACAAGGACCGGCCCTACGCGGCGGTCTGGAACCGGCTCGACACCGCCTACCTCGACAACCTCGCGGCCGCCGGCGTGCGGCCCGAGGACGTCGACGTCGTCGTCAACACCCATCTGCACATCGACCACGTCGGCTGGAACACCCGGCTCGACGGCCGCGACTGGGTGCCGACCTTCCCGAACGCCACGTATCTGATGGCCCGGCCCGACTTCGAGTTCTGGAACCCCGCCGAATCGCACGATTCCGTGCTGGGACGCGGAAATCAGAACGTCTTCGAGGACAGCGTCGCGCCGGTCCACGAGGCGGGCCTGACCCGGCTGTGGGACGACACGTACCGGATCGACCGGAACCTGCGGCTCGACCTCGCCCCCGGCCACACGCCCGGCTCGTCCGTGCTCACCCTGGAATCGGGCGGCGAGAAGGCGCTGTTCGTGGGCGACCTCGTGCACACCGCGGTGCAGATCGTCGAGCCGGACACCAATTCGCCCTATTGCGAGGACCCGGCCGGATCCCGGGCCACCCGGCACAAGCTGCTCGGGCAGGCCGCCGACGGCGACGCGCTTCTCTTTCCGGCGCATTTCGGCGCCCAGGGCGCCGTGCGGGTCGAACGCCGGGGGTCGAAGTTCGCGATCGCGCGGTGGGCAGGCTTCTCCCACCTCTCCTGAGAGGACCGTTTTCGTGGACCCGCAAGCAGAAACCCCGGCGGGCGCCGTACGAGGCCGCCGTGATTCCTTCGGCGAGCTCTACCGCGCCGTCCCGTACGCGGCCCCGCCGCTCGGTCCCGGCCGCTTCCTTCCGCCGGTTCCGCATCCGGGTTGGTCCGGCGTCCGCGACGCGACCCGGCCGTCCCCGACGGCGCCCCAGCCGGTGCGCGACTTCGGCGCGCTCGACATGACCCCGTACTTCGGACCGGGCTGGGTGCGGGGCGAGGAGTACCTGACCGTCGACGTCTCCACGCCCGCCGCGGACGACGGCAAGCGCCCCGTGCTGGTCTTCGTGCACGGCGGCGGTTTCGTCACCGGCTCGACCCGCGCCGCGCTCTACGACGGGAAGGCGTTCGCGCGCGACGGCGTCGTCCTGGTGACGCTGAACTATCGCCTCGGCGTCCCCGGTTTCCTCGACCTGGCGGGCGCTCCGTCCAACCGGGGCCTGCTCGACGTGATCGCCGCGCTCGGCTGGGTGCGGGACACGATCGCGGCGTTCGGGGGAGACCCGGGCAACGTCACCGTCTTCGGGCAGTCCGCGGGCGCCACGCTCACCGGAGCGTTGCTGGCGACGCCGGAGGCCGAAGGGCTGTTCCGGCGGGCGATCGTCCAGAGCGGCAGCGGGACCGGCGCCTTCACCCCGGAACAGGCGGGACGGGTCACCGCCGCGGCCGCCTCGGCGCTGGGTGTCGAATCCACGGCCGCGGCGTTCGGGGAGATCCCGGACGAGCGGTTCCTGGCGATCCTCCCCGCGTTGACCGGCCTCGATCTGCGGACCGGAACCACGCCGGATCCGCTGGCCGGGCTGAGCCCGTTCAGCCTGGTGCTGCCGGTCCAGCCCGCCGACGGTCTTCTCGGCGGCGACGTCGATCTGCTCATCGGCACCAACACCGAAGAAGGAAACCTTTACGGCGTGGCGAATCCCGTCGCGCTCGGGAAAACGCTGTTCGGGGCCGGAACGGCGCGGATGACGCGGGCACACGCGCGGACGTCGAGCGGCCGCACCTACGCCTATTCGTTCGGCTACCGCTCGACGGCGTCGGGCGGACGGCTCGGCGCCGCCCACACCGTCGAGCTGCCGTTCGTCTTCGACGTCGCCGACGAGCCGTGGTTGCACGGGGACACCGGTCTGCTCGGGCCTGATCCCGTTCCGGACGGGCTCGCGGCGAGGATGCACGGCGCGTGGGTCGCCTTCGCGAAGACCGGGGACCCCGGCTGGGCCGAGTACGACGCCGTCGAGTTCTTCGGCTGACAGGACGTGCCAGGCCGGTGCCAGCGCCGTGTGCGGGGTCTGCCAGCGGTCCGCGACAGTCTCTGGAATGTCATTCCAGTCGCGAACCGAGGAGTCACCATGACCACCCCTGTCACGATCATCGGCGCCGGGCTCGGCGGCCTCACACTGGCCCGCGTCCTGCACGTCCACGGCATCCCGTCGACCGTCTACGAAGCGGAGACGTCCCCGACCTCACGCCTGCAGGGCGGGATGCTCGACATCCACGACTACAACGGCCAGCTCGCCCTGGAAGCGGCCGGACTCATGGACGAGTTCCGCGGCATCGTCCTGGAGGGGCGTCAGGCGCTGCGGGTCCTCAACGTCGACGGGACCGTCCTGTTCGAGCGGGGCGACGACGGCACCGGCGGCCGCCCCGAGGCGCAGCGTGGCGACCTGCGGCGGATGCTGCTCGACTCGCTCCCCGAAGGCACCGTCCGCTGGGGTCACAAGGTCACCGGTGCCCGGACGCTCGACGACGGCCGCCACGAGGTGACGTTCGAGAACGGCACCGCCGTCGTCGCCGAACTGCTGGTCGGCGCGGACGGCGCGTGGTCGAGGATCCGGCCGCTGCTCACCGACGCCACGCCCGGATACTGCGGGACGTCGATCGTCGAGACCTACCTGTACGACTCGGACACGCGGCACGCCGACGTGGCGAAAACGGTCGGCGGCGGGTCGATGTTCGGGAACGGGACCGAGCCCGGCTTGAGCATCAACGCCCACCGGGAAACCGGCGACACCTTGCACGCCTACGTGGAAGTCCAGAAGCCGCTGGAGTGGTTCGACGCGATCGACTTCACTGACGCCGAAGCGGCCAAAGCGCGGATCGTGGCGGAATTCGACGGCTGGGCGCCGGAGCTCACCGCGCTGATCACCGAAAGCGACATCGCGCCGATCCACCGTCCCGCCTACGCCCTGCCGTCCGGACTGCGGTGGGAGCGGGTCCCGGGGGTGACCCTGCTCGGCGACGCCGCTCATCTCGCGCTGGCGAACGGGGAAGGCGCCAACCTGGCGATGCTCGACGGCGCCGAACTCGGCAAGGCCCTCGCGGCGCGTCCCGGCGACGTCGAGGCGGCGCTCGCCGAGTACGAGCCGGCGATGTACATCCGCTGCGAAACGCCCATGGAGGAGGACTTCCTGCTCGAAAGCATCTTCGGCGACGAGATCCCCCAGCAGCTGCTCAACATTTTCGAGCGCCGGGATGGCTAATCTGGCGTGATGCCGGTCGGTGCGCACGAGGTCGAGGTGTTCGAGAAGGCCCGTGGCCGGTTGGAGGCGATCGCGTATCGCCTGCTGGGGTCGGCGAGCGACGCCGAGGACGCGGTACAGGACACGTTCCTGCGCTGGCAGTCCGCCGATCACGAGTCCGTCGAGACGCCCGAGGCGTGGCTGACGAAGGTGCTCACCAACCTCTGCCTCAACCGGCTCACCTCGGCGCGGGCGAGGCGGGAAACCTATGTCGGCCAATGGCTGCCCGAACCGGTTTTCCCGGGGGACCGGATGCTCGGCCCGTCCGACACCGCCGAGCAGCGTGAATCGGTCTCGATGGCGATGCTCACGCTGATGGAGCGGCTCTCGGCGAAGGAACGCGTCGTGTACGTGCTGCGCGAGGCGTTCGGGTACTCGCACGCCGAGATCGCCGAGGTGCTCGATGTCACCGAGGCGAACTGCCAGCAGATCTACCGGCGTGCCAAGCGACATCTGGCCGCCGACCGGCGCCGGGTGGAGGTCGACGCGGCCGCGGCCCGCAAGATCGTCGAGGAGTTCCTCGCCGCGGCGCTCAGCGGCCGCACCGAGGAGCTGGTGCGGTTGCTGACCGACGACGCGATCAGCATGGACGACGGCGGCGGCGTTCGGTTCTCGCTGCCGCGGCCGGTCATCGGCGCGCTGCGGGTGGCGAGGTTCCTGCACGGGCTTTTCGAGCCGAGCGCCGCCGAATGGTCGTTGATCGGCCGCGAGCCCGTCCTGTTCTCCACCGTCGCCAACGGCGCACCCGCGCTGGTGCTGATGGTGGAGGACAGGATCGCCGCCGTCGTCTCCTTCGACGTGACCGGCGACGGCATCGCGGCGATCCACACCCAGGCGAACCCCGCCAAACTCGAACGCGCGGCGAGCCGGTGGGCCACCTCCACGCGCAGGGAGCCGCTCGCCGTCGAGTGGTGACTCGGATCACACGCCGCTCCTGTCAGGTTTCGTGCCGCTATCCGGTTCAGGAAGCACCATCGACCGGAAGGGAACGATCATGATCCTGATCACCGGAGCGAACGGCGTCGTCGGACGTCAAGTGATGAATGTGCTGCTGCGAAAGGGAATCGCCGTCGGCGCGGTCACTCGCGGCGCGGACGGGGCCGGGCTGCCCGGCGACGTGAAAGCCGTCGCCGGGGACCTGGCCCGTCCCCAGTGGATCGACTCGGGGCTGGAAGGGGTCGACGCGATCCAGCTCAGTCCGCGGGCCACCGGCGACGGCCTCGAAGAGCTGCTGAAGCTGGCCGCCGGACGAGGCGTACGGCGCGCGGTGCTGCTGTCGGCGACCACGGTGGCGCAACCGGCGGGGGAGGCCCGCTTCGCCGCCCGGTTCGAGTACGCCGAAGACCTCGTCACCCGCTCCGGTCTGGAGTGGACGGTCCTGCGCCTCGCGGATTTCGCCGCCAACGCGCTGGCCTGGGCGCCACAGCTCGCGGCGGGCGACGTGGTGCGCGGCGCGTACGGCCGGGCGGCCACGTCTCCGATCCACGAAGCCGACATCGCCGCTGTCGCCGCGCGAGCCCTTCTCGGCGGCGTTCCGGCGGAGTCGGTGTACACCCTGACCGGCCCCGGATCGCTGGACCAGTACGAGAAAGTGCGGCTCATCGGCGCGGCCGCCGGCCGGTCACTGTCCTTTCAGGAGCTTCCACCCGAGCAGGTGCGGCAAGGGATGCTCGCGCAGGGACTGCCCGAAGAAATCCCCGCCCGCCTGCTCGGTTCCCTCGCGGACTACAGCGAACGCCCCGGCCCCACGACCACCACGGTGGAAGAACTCCTCGGCAGGCCCGCGCTCACCTTCGCCGACTGGGCGCGCGACAACGCGCCGGCTTTTCAGGCCCAGCCGACCTTCGCGTAGAACGGGGTGATCCACGCCCGGAACCGCTCCGCGTGGATCTCCTGGGCGGCGGCGATCACGGCGTCCGGGTCCTCGGCCGGTTCCAGGCCGCGTTCCCGGAGCCACTCGACGAACATCTCGTGCGAGCCGCTGTGGTCGTCGTCCTCCTCGCGGAAGTAGTAGGCCGAGTCGTGGTCGACCGTGATCTCGGCGTCGTGTCCCAGCAGCGGCAGGAAATCCCGGAAGTCGCGGGCGATGACGTGCTCACCGCCTTCGTCGCCGAAGACCACGACGGGCAGCAGGGCGACATCCGTCTCGTCGGACGAACGCCAGATCGCGTACATCGAGCCGGTCCCGTTCGCCTGGGCGAAGGGGATCAGCCGCGACAGGAACTCCGGATCGTCCAGTTCCCGGGGGAAGTAGCGTTCCTTGTCGTCGTAGCCGTACAGCTCGAAGCCGTCGGCGAGGAAGTCACGGGTCGAGTCGTACAGGTCCTTGAGCTCGTTCAGGACCGGGATCGGCGAATACACGCGGTCACCGTATGCCGGATCAGGCCGTCGGACGGCCCGCTCCGGCATAATCGTCGCCCTGCTTCCGGTAGGTGTGCACCTGCACCGCCTGCCCGGTCTGCGGGGCGTCGATCATCTGCTGGTTCCCGATGTACAGCCCGACGTGGTGGATCTTCGTGTTCGGCTCGCCGTAGAAGATCAGGTCGCCCAGCTGGGGGTCGGTCACCTTGCTGACGCTGTGGTACTGCGTGTGGGCGGTGCGCATGAGCTTGACGCCGGCGCTCGCGTACGCGGCCGTCGTCAGCCCGGAGCAGTCGAAACCGGGGTCGCCGCCGCCGGTGCCGTTGCCGCCCCAGACGTACGGCAGGCCGATCTTGTCGATGGCGAAGTTGACCGCGCTCAGCGCCGCCACGTTCGGCGGCTGCGGGCTCTGGCCGACGGTGCCGTAGACGTTCACGGTCGCGAGGGTGCGGTGCATCAGCAGCGGCGCGGGCTGCAGGGTGCTCACCGCGTTCCACCAGGTCTGGCCCTGGCCGAGGTCGCGGCCGCCCGCGCACAGGGCACGCCCGGCGGTCAGCGTGGCGTCGTCGATGTTCTGCGGGTTCGGTTTCGCGCCGTTCGCGGAAGCCTGGAACTGGTTCCACACCGACGGCGTCAGCTGCAGCGGGCCGCTGGCGTTCGCCGACGAGACGACCTTGTTGTAGAAGTCGCGGACCTCGACGGCGCCGAGCGGGACGGTCATCACGCCGTCGGCGTTCAGGCTCGACCCGGTGGCGCGGCCGTGGTCCGAGGCGATCTTCCCGAGCGCCGCGAGCGTCACCCAGGACAGCCGGCAGCCCGGCGTCTCCTTGCTCAGCGCGACGGTGGTCTTCGCGTAGCCGGTCATCGCGCGCAGCGGGATGTCGAGCCAGCCGCTGGTCTTCGACACCCAGGCGTCGAACTCCTGTCCCATCTGCTGCGGGACCTTCGGCTGTTCCTTCGGCATCTCCGCCGGGGCGGACGACGAAGGCGGCGGCGAGGGCGGAGTCGAGGACTGGACGGCGGCGGCCTCGGTCTTCGGCTCGTCCTTCGGCGCGAAGGTGATGGCGGCGATCAAGGCGGCGCCCGCGACGACCACGGCGGCGATGATCACCGGAAGTCTGCGGCGGCGGGAGGTCTGCTGCTCCATCACCGGCCTCCGGTGATCCGGCCGAGCACGAACTCACGGAAGGCGTCGACGTCGGTGGTCAGCGCGACGTCGATGGTGCGGCCCGGCACGGCCTGCGGATCGGTGCTTCGCAGCCTTCGCCGGTCCACGAGTGTCGCGCCGCGCGCGGGGCCGAAGCCGCACTCGACGTCCACGGGGTACGACTCGGTGTGGAGGATGCCCGGGCGGATCGCTTCGGCGACCGCGACGGCGTCGTGCATGACCATCCCGGGAGTACCGAGGATCGGGGTGTAGTGCTTGACGTAGGTCGGCGTGAGCCCTTCGAGTGCCGCGCCGAGCGGGCCGGACGCGGCGAGCTCGCCGAGCCAGCCGGTGTCGACCGAGCACTGGTGGGTGATGTCCAGCGGGACCAGCACGGTCGGGACGTCGCCGTCGACCAGCACCCGGCGCGCGGCCTCCGGGTCGCTCCAGATGTTGAATTCGGCGGCCGTGGTGGAGTTCCCCTTGGTCACCCCGCCGCCCATGACGACGATCCGGCCGATCTTCTCGCGGACCTCCGGATGCGCCGCCAGCAGCAGCGCGATGTTCGTGAGCGGTCCGATCGGAGCGATGGTCACCGGCTCGTCGGCGGCCTCCAGCAGGTCCACCAGCAGGCGGACGGCGCCGCGTTCGTCGAGCGGGCGCTTCGCCTCGGGCAGCGTGCCCGCGTGACCGGACAGGCCGTCCTCACCGTGCACGAACCCGGCGGGCTTGGCGTTGTCGTAGATCAGCGGCCGCGAGGCGCCGGCCGCTACAGGGACGTCTTCGCGGCCGAAGAGCTGCAGCAGGCGACGCGCGTTCGCGGTGGTGTGGCTCAGCGGGACGTTGCCGAACACCGTGGTCACACCGAGCAGGTCCACGTCCTCGGATTGCGTGGCCAGCGCCAGCGCGAAGGCGTCGTCGACCCCCGGGTCGGTGTCGATGATCAGCTTGGTGCCCATGCGCGTGCTCCCCTTTGCGGTCGGCGGCCTGATCACAGGTTACGGTCACCGGTATGACGTCCATGTGGGGTGCGCCCGCGCTGACGCGGCTCCGTGCCTGGGGCCAGGCCCGGCGCGATCCGCGGCAGGCGAAGTTCCTGACCAAGGATTCGCTGCGCTGGGTGCTGCGCAACCGCGCGTACACGCCCTGGTACCTGGTCCGGTACTGGCGGCTGCTGAAGTTCCGGGTCGCGAATCCGCACATCATCCTGCGGGGGATGGTGTTCCTCGGCAAGGACGTCGAGATCCACTGCCGTCCCGGCTACGGACGGCTGGAGATCGGCCGCTGGGTGCACATCGGCGACGGCAACGCCATCCGCTGCCACGAGGGTTCGCTGCGCATCGGCGACAAGGCGGTGTTCGGGCGTCAGAACGTGCTCAACGGCTACCTCGACATCGAGCTCGGCGCGGCCACTCTCGTCGCGGACTGGGTGTACATCTGCGACTTCGACCACGTCACCACCGACATCACCGTCCCGATCAAGGATCAGGGCATCGTGAAGTCGCCGGTGCGGATCGGGCCGGACACCTGGATCGGCACCAAGGTCTCCGTGCTCAAGGGCACCCGGGTCGGCCGCGGCTGCGTCCTCGGCGCGCACGCCGTGGTGCGGGGCGACATCCCGGACTACTCGATCGCCGTCGGTTCGCCCGCCCGCGTGGTCCGGAACCGGCAGGACGACTACGCCGCCGACGCCGCCCGCCGCGAGGCCGTCGCGGACATGGCGCGCAAGGCGAACAAGGCACTCCAGAAAACCCTGGGCGTGGACTCGTGACTCGCGTGCTTGGAGACGTGACTTGCGTGTTCAGAGACGGATCTCGCGTGTTCCGCCTTCAAGCACGTGAGATCCGCCTTCAATCACGCGAGTGCGGTTTCTGAGCACGCGAGTCACGCCTTCGCGCTCATCGAGAACTAGCCGCGCAGCTGTTCGCGGACCTCCATGAGAGCGAAGCCCAGGAGGTTCTGGCCGCGCCAGTAGTCGGGGCGGGTGGCGTTCTTGTCGTCGCGGGCGACGCCGCTGCCCCAGACCAGGTCCATCTTGGACGCCTCGACGATCACCTTGTCGCCCGTGGCCAGGAGGAACTCGCGCTCCTCGGCGTGCTGGCGGAACTTCTCCAGGTTGCCGTCGATGACGATGTCGAACCGGTGCCGTTCCCAGGCCTCGGCGTCGAAACCGGAGACCTCGCGGCCGAGGATCTTGGCGGTCTTGGGGTCCGGCGCCTGACGGATGGCCGCCGCGGCCTCGTGATCGCCGAACAGTTCGGCCTTGCTCGCCATCATGTAGTGCTCGGCCGTCGGGTACCGCTCGCCGTCGGCGACGAACGGCGCGAGCCACCACTGGCTCAGGCAGGCCGCGTTGACCCGGCCGCTCTTGAGCGGCGTGTGGCCGTAGAAGAGCTGGTACTCGGGCTCCGCGCCGCTGTGGACCAGCTCGCGCAACGCATCGAGACTCCGGACTCCGTCGACCTTGCTCACCATGGCGACCAGTGGACCATAAGCCACCGACAACCCGGTGAAGCACCCACTGGACCACTCTCCGCCGTGGCCTGGGCCGGTCAGTACATTCAGCATTCGTGCAAGGGATCGAAACGGTGAGCGCCCGAACGGTCGAAGAGGCCGCCAAGCGATTGGCCGGGGTGGTGACCCGCACGCCGCTCGAACCGAACGAGCGGCTCTCGGCGCGGGTCGACGCCCGGGTCTGGCTGAAACGCGAAGACCTCCAGACCGTGCGCTCGTACAAGATCCGCGGCGCCTACAACTTCATCGTCCAGCTGGACGATGAACACCGGGAGCGCGGCGTCGTCTGCGCGAGCGCGGGCAACCACGCGCAGGGCGTCGCGTACGCGTGCCGCCGTCTCGGCGCGGACGGCCGCGTCTACGTCCCCGGCACGACCCCCCGCCAGAAGCGCGAGCGGATCGCGACGCTGGGCGGCTCGCACATCGAGGTCATCGTCGTCGGCGAGACCTACGAAGACGCCTTCACCGCCGCGAAGCAGGACGCGGAGAGCACCGGCGCGACGCTGGTCCCCGCGTTCGACGCGCCGGAGACGGTCGCCGGGCAGGGCACGGTCGCGATGGAGGTCGTCGCGCAGCTCGGGTTCGTCCCGGACGTCATGGTGGTGCCGGTCGGCGGCGGCGGCCTGCTCGCGGGGATCGCCGCGTGGGCCGCGGAACGGGCGCCGGAGATGCGGATCGTCGGCGTCGAACCGGCGGGCGCGACCTGCATGGCGGCGGCGCTCGCGGCGGGTGAGCCGGTGCGGCTCGAAGCCGTCGACACCTTCGTGGACGGCGCCGCGGTCGCGCTGGCCGGATCGGTGACGTATCCGCTGGTCCGCGACGGCGGTGTCGAGCTCACCGACGTCGCCGAGGGCGCGATCTGCACGGAAATGCTCTCGATGTACCAGTCCGACGGCGTGATCGCCGAACCCGCCGGCGCGCTCGCGACCGCCGCGCTGGGCACGACGGTGAAAATCGACCCCGGCCAGATCGTGGTGTGCGTCGTCTCCGGCGGCAACAACGACGTCAGCCGCTACGGCGAAGTGCTCGAACGGTCCCTGATCCACGAAGGGCTGAAGCACTACTTCCTGGTGGGGTTCCCGCAGGAGCCCGGCGCGCTGCGGCGGTTCCTCGACGAGGTCCTCGGACCGGACGACGACATCACGCGGTTCGAGTACGTGAAGCGCAACAGCCGGGAGACCGGGCCGGCGCTGATCGGCGTCGAGCTCGCGCGGCCCGGCGACCTCGAAGGGCTGCTGCACCGGCTGGAGGTGAGCCCGTTGCAGGTGGAACGGGTGGAGCCGGGCAGCCCGCTGTTCCACTTCCTGGTGTGACGCCGCCCCGCCCTGTCCCCGGCCCCGGATGTCAGGAAAGGGTCGTTCAAGACGTTTTTCGTCCTGAACGACCCTTTCCTGACACGCGACTAGCGGAACGCGGCCAGATGCGCCCGCGCCCAGTCGGCGAACGGCCGCGGCTCCCGTCCGGTCAGGTCCTGGACGGCACCCGTGACCACGGAGTCGTCGAACTCGCCCTCGGCGAAGAAGCGGAAGAAGGCGTCGACGTACTTCTCCGGCATCTCCGCGCTCATCGTCGCCCTGGCCTCGGCGTCCGGCAGCGGCTCCAGCCGTAACTTCCGCCCCAGCAGTTCGCTCAGCACGCGAAGCCGGTCGGCGGGCCGGAGCGAACCCGGACCGGTGATGGCGTACGCGCGGCCCTCGTGTCCCGGCGTGGTCAGGGATTCCGCGGCTACGGCGGCGATGTCGTACGGGTCGATCGTCGCCACCGGCACGTTCGCGAACGGCTCGCGGACGACGTCCCCGGCCTGAAGCTGCGGCACCCATTGCAGCGTGTTGGACATGAACCCGCTCGGCCGCAGGAAGGTCCACGCCAGCTTCGACGCGCGCACCGCCGCTTCGGCCGCCATGTGCGTCCCGGCGACGGCGTTGTCCGGCCGCCCGCCCACGACCGAACGCGACGACAGCAGTGTCACCTGCTCGACGCCCGCGCCGCGCATCACCGTGAGCGCGCCGGGCATGTCGGCGTAGCCGCCGAGCAGGAACACCGCCCGGACACCCTCCAACGCGGTCTTCAGGCTCGTCGGTTCGTTGAGATCGCCCATCACCCCTTCGACGCCGTCGGGCAGCGGCCGCGGTGTGCGGACCAGCGCTCTGACGGGATGTCCGTCTCCGCTCAGGATTCCGGTCAGTTCAGAGCCGACGTTCCCGCCTGCCCCGGTCACCAAGATCATGCAGTTCTCCCCAGTGCGGTGGCCGCCGTCACACCGCGGCCGTCGACGGCAACCCTGCCAGGGAGATCAAGACGGCTCAAGGCGCCTTGGGCACCGCCGGATACGGGACGAAGGTGCTCGTGTTCTCGTCCACGGTCAGCTGCTTGCCGATCGTGGGGAACGCGCGCTGCGAACAAGCCGGGCGTTCGCAGACTTTGCAGCCCATGCCGATCGGGGTGGCCGCGGCGCGGTCGTCGAGGTCGAGCCCGGTCGAATAGATCAGCCGTTTCGCGTGCCGCAGCTCGCAGCCGAGGCCGACGGTGAACGTCTTGCCGGGGCTGCCGTAACCGCCGATGTTGCGCGACACCGTCCGCGCGATCCAGAAGTAGCTCTTGCCGTCGGGCAGGGTCGCGATCTGGGTGAGGATCTTGCCCGGCTGGGTGAACGCCTCGTAGATGTTCCACAGTGGACACGCGCCGCCGACGCGGGAGAAGTGGAAACCGGCCGCGGACTGGCGTTTCGACATGTTCCCGGCCCGGTCGACGCGCACGAACGAGAACGGCACGCCGCGGTTCTTGGGCCGCTGCAACGTCGAGAGCCGGTGGCAGACCGTCTCGAAGCCGACGCCGAAGTGGTCGCACAGCCGCTCGATGTCGTAGCGGAAGCGTTCCGCGCAGGTCAGGAACGGTCCGTAGGGCAGGATCAGCGCGCCCGCGAAGTAGTTCGCGAGCCCGACGCGGGCCAGTGACCGCGCGGCGGGGCCGGAGAACGCCCAGGAGTCGGCGAGTTCGGTGATCAGGTCGTCGTATTCGAGCAGGGCGATCTGCGAAGCCATCCGGAACGCCTGCTGCCCGACCCGCAGGCTCGGCGCCAGCCGCAGCACCCGCGGTCCCGGCTCGTACCGGTGCTGTTCGCCGTTGGCCTCGTCGATGCCCTCGTTCGTGACGTCGACGCCGTAGCGCTGGATCAGCGTCTCCTTCAGCGACGCGAGCACCTGGCCGCGGTGCAGCGGGATGTCCTGAGCCATCCGTTCGGCGCGTTCGTCCAGCTCGGCGACGTAGTTCTCCCGCTCGTAGAAGAAGTCGCGGACCTCTTCGTGCGGCAGCGCGGTGGCAGCGCTGCCGTGCAGGCCGAGGCCGTTCTCCATGGTCAGCGCGGCCGTGTTCTCGACGGCGTTGCGGTAACTGCGATGCAGTTTGACCAGGGCCTGGGCGATCGTCGGCAGGTTCGTGGCGAGGTCGTTGAGCTCGCTGTTCGTGACATCCACGCCGAGCACCTCGTCGAGCAGCGCTTCCTTCACGTCGGCCACCAGCCGCGCGGTGTCGTTGTTCGCGAAGAACTCGGTGTCCACACCGAACGCCTGCGTGATGCGAAGGAGCACCGGGACGGTCAACGGACGCGAGTTGTGCTCGATCTGATTGAGGTAACTGGGTGAGATCTCCAGCACACGAGCGAGATCCGCCTGGCTCATCGACCGGCTTTCGCGCAGATGCCGCAGCTTCGCTCCGGCGAAGGTTTTGTCCACTGAGGCCTCTCTGTCCGCAAGGTTTCCGGGCCTGAACGATTCAGTGAACGGTCAAGCCCGTGGATTTTCGCTCCGCTTGCGAACGCGAGATTCGCAACCTTTGCAAGATGCTACGGAAGCTTCGCAGAAATTGGCAAATTGGAGCCCTGGATCGGATTTCCCCTGTCGTGTCAGGGTCGAATCAGGAAAGGCGATCACTCGCAAACTTCGCAACACCCGGGAGAATCCGATGACTCAGCACGCGCAGCAGCTGGAGCAGGCGGCCGCCGAACTGGCCAAGCAGTGGGAGACCGACCCCCGCTGGGCGGGCGTGAAGCGTTCGTACTCCGCGGCTGACGTGGTCAAGCTGCGCGGCAGTGTGGTCGAAGAGCACACGCTCGCCCGCCGCGGTGCGGAGAAGCTGTGGGACCTCCTGCACAACGAGGACTACGTCCACTCGCTGGGCGCCCTGACCGGCAACCAGGCGGTGCAGCAGGTCCGCGCCGGCCTCAAGGCCATCTACCTGTCCGGCTGGCAGGTCGCCGCCGACGCGAACCTCTCCGGCCAGACCTACCCGGACCAGAGCCTCTACCCGGCCAACTCGGTGCCCGCCGTCGTCCGCCGCATCAACAACGCGCTGGGCCGCGCCGACCAGATCAACTGGGCCGAGGGCAACACCGACATCGACTGGTACGCCCCGATCGTCGCCGACGCCGAGGCAGGCTTCGGTGGCCCGCTCAACGCCTTCGAGCTGATGAAGGGCATGATCGCCGCCGGCGCCGCGGGTGTGCACTGGGAGGACCAGCTCGCTTCCGAGAAGAAGTGTGGTCACCTCGGCGGCAAGGTGCTGATCCCGACCAAGCAGCACGAGCGCACGCTGAACGCCGCCCGCCTCGCCGCGGACGTGCTGAACGTGCCGTCGCTGATCGTCGCCCGCACCGACGCCCAGGCCGCCACGCTGATCACCAGCGACGTCGACGAGCGTGACCGCAAGTACGTCACCGGCGAGCGCACCGCCGAGGGCTTCTACAACGTCACCAACGGCATCGACCCCTGCATCGACCGCGGTCTGGCCTACGCCGAGTACGCCGACCTGCTGTGGATGGAGACCTCCAAGCCGGACCTCGAGGTCGCCCGCCAGTTCGCCGAGGCGATCAAGGCCAAGTACCCGAACCAGATGCTGGCCTACAACTGCTCGCCGTCGTTCAACTGGAAGAAGCACCTGGACGACGCGACGATCGCGAAGTTCCAGCGCGAACTCGGCCACATGGGCTACAAGTTCCAGTTCATCACCCTGGCCGGCTTCCACGCCCTGAACTACTCGATGTTCGACCTGGCGCACGGTTACGCCCGCGAGGGCATGACCGCCTACGTCGACCTGCAGGAGCGCGAGTTCGCTTCGGAGGACCGCGGTTACACCGCCACGAAGCACCAGCGCGAGGTCGGCACCGGCTGGTTCGACAACGTCGCGACCGCGCTGAACCCGGAGAGCTCGACCACCGCGCTCGCCGGTTCCACCGAGGCCGAGCAGTTCTGATCCCTCGCAAGTAGGTGACAGGTGGCGGTCTTTCGACCCCGGAGGACCGCCACCTCCCTTTCCCCACTCTCTCTTTCGCGAAGCCAGCGGAGGCACACCATGGTTGAGAAGCTGAACTACCGGATCGACGTCTGCGGACCTGCCGGTGACCGGTTCGACGAGATCCTCACCCCGGCCGCGCTGGACTTCGTGGCCAAACTGGACAACGCGTTCGCCGGACGCCGTCGCGAGCTGCTCGACGCCCGCCGTCTGCGCCGCGAGAAGCTGCAGTCCGGCGAGGAGCCGCTGGGCTTCCTGCCCGAGACGCACGCCGTCCGCGACGACAGCAGCTGGTCGGTCGCCCCGGTCGCGCCCGGTCTCGAAGACCGCCGCGTCGAGATCACCGGCCCGACCGACCGCAAGATGACGGTCAACGCCCTCAACTCCGGCGCGAAGGTCTGGCTCGCCGACTTCGAGGACGCGACCTCACCGACCTGGCACAACGTCATCGACGGCCAGCTCAACCTGTTCGACGCGATCCGCCGCAACATCGACTTCACCACCGAGGCGGGCAAGCGCTACACGATCGGCGACGAGCCCGCGACGATCGTCGCCCGCCCCCGCGGCTGGCACCTGGTGGAGAAGCACATCCGCATCGACGGCCGCCCGGTTTCGGCGAGCCTGGTCGACTTCGGCCTCTACTTCTTCCACAACGCGCGCCAGCTGCTGGCCCGCGGCAGCGGCCCGTACTTCTACCTGCCGAAGCTGGAGAACCACCTCGAAGCGCGGCTGTGGAACGACGTCTTCCTGCTGGCGCAACGGGAACTCGGCATCCCGCGCGGCACGATCCGGGCGACCGTGCTGATCGAGACGATCACCGCCGCGTTCGAGATGGAGGAGATCCTCTACGAACTGCGCGAGCACATCGCCGGGCTGAACGCCGGCCGCTGGGACTACATCTTCAGCGTCATCAAGAACTTCTCCTCGCACGGCGCGGACTTCGTGCTCCCGGACCGCGCGCAGGTGACGATGACCGTCCCGTTCATGCGGGCCTACACCGAACTGCTGGTGAGCACCTGCCACAAGCGCGGGGCGCACGCGATCGGCGGCATGGCCGCGTTCATCCCGAGCAAGGACCCGGAGATCAACGCGACCGCGCTCCAGAAGGTGCGCCAGGACAAGGAACGCGAGGCGAACGACGGCTTCGACGGCTCGTGGGTCGCGCACCCCGGTCTCGTGCCGGTCTGCCGCGAGGTGTTCGACGAGGCGCTCGGCGGCTGGCCGAACCAGCTCGGCAAGCTCCGCGAGGACGTCGTCGTCACCGCCGAGGACCTGCTCGACGTCGCCAGCGCCGGCGGTGAGGTCACCGAAGCCGGTGTCCGCGCCAACATCAACGTCGCGCTGCGCTACATCGACGCCTGGCTGCGCGGCACCGGCGCGGCGGCCATCCACAACCTGATGGAGGACGCCGCCACCGCCGAGATCGCCCGCTGCCAGGTGTGGCAGTGGATCCGCAACGGCACGAAGCTCGAAGACGGCACCGCGCTCACCCGCGAACTCGCCGTGTCCTATTTGGACGAAGAGCTGGCGTCGGTGCGTTCCGAACTGGGCGAGGACAACCGGCTCGGCGACGCCTACGAGCTCTTCACCGAGACCGCGCTGGGCGAGAAGCTGCCGAGCTTCCTCACCACCGGCGCGTACGCGCGGTACCTGACCACGCATTGACACAGGCTCCGGCCGCCCCTACCTGACGCGGGGCGGCCGGGTTCCACACCGGTTTGGGACGGTGTGGCCCAACGGGTCCGGCGGCGGAGGCTCCCCGCCGCCGGACCCGCTTCACGCGCGCGCTCTTCCGGTAGCGCTGTCGGGCGTGCGTTCCGTGGTCCGTGAAGGCCTCCTTGAGGGACCCAGGGTCCCTCAAGGAGGCCTTCACGGACTTGGCGCACACTCACGGGACCGGACGAAGCGGTCACGGATGGCGAATAGGTAGCGGTACCTAGTGATACCCCCGTTGTTTCGGCGGCGGGTCGCGCGGATGCTCGGCGCCGGGTGGGAATTCCGCCTGTTTCCCCGAGGAGCCACCATGAAGAAGCAGTTGAGAAGCGTCTTGGCCGCGGCCTTCGCAGTCCTCGCCGTCGTCCTCGCCGCACCGGCCTTGTCCGCCTCGGCGACGGTCGCGGCCCAGCCGGACTGCGTCCGCCCCTGCCACTTCTGATCTTCGGCACCTAGAGCAGCCCCGGGGGTCGCGCCCCTCGCGACCCGCGACATTCGTGGAGGGGGGATCCGGTTCCCCCGACGTACCGGTTCCCCCTCCGCCCCTTCATGTACTTCGCAGGCGGGTGAGCCCCACGAGCCCCAGCGCGTTCAGTTCTCTAAACGCGGTTTACGGCTCGAAAGCGTTGCCCGTCGCGATCTTCGGCCGCCCCAGTTCCACCGGCTCCCCGACGCGAGCCCGCCGGTAGACCGCGACCGTCGCTTCCGCGATCCGGCCCCAGTCGAAGTCCGCGGCCAGACGCGACTGCGCGGTCAGCGCCCGCCGGGCGGCGGCGACCTCGTCGTCCAGGACCGCCTCGACGGCGTCCCCGAGAGCGTCGACGTCGCCGGGGCTGAACGCCAGGCCGGTCTCGCCGTCGACGACGACCTCGCCGAGCCCTCCCGCCGTCGACGCCACGAGCGGCGCCTTCGCCGCGGCCGCCTCCAGCGCGACGATCCCGAACGGCTCGTACCGGCTGGGCAGCACGACGGCGTCGGCCGCGGCCAGGATGGCGCGCAATTCGCGGTCGGACAGATGCCCGACGAAGTCCACCGCGCGCCGGACGCGCAGCTTGCGGGCCTGGTCGACCAGTTCCTCCAGATGCCTGCCCTTGCCGGCGACGACCAGCCGGGTGCCGGGTTTGGCGCGGCGGATCCGGGGGAGCGCGGCGAGCAGGTCCTGCACGCCCTTCTCCCACTCCAGCCGTCCGAAGTAGAGCAGCAGCGGCGCGCCGGAGGGGCTGTAGACCTCGCGCGCGTGCGCGACCTCTTCCTCCGGCACCTGCCAGGTGCGTTCCTCGATGCCGTTGTGGATGACGGTGACCGCGTCGCCGTCGACCTCGAACAGATGCGCCACCTCGCGGCGCATGGCCTGCGAACAGGTGATCAGCGCGTCCGAGCGGTTCGCGAGCCACCATTCGACCGAGTGAACCTGCTGGTTCAGCGGATGCGAGAGCCAGCCGGAGTGCCGTCCGGCCTCGGTGGCGTGGATCGTGCCGACCAGCGGGACCCGCGCGGCCTCGGCGATCGCGATCGCGGGATGGGTGACCAGCCAGTCGTGCGCGTGCACGACGTCAAGCTGCCAGCCGCGCAGCAGATCGGTCGCGGCGCGGATCATCGCGTGCCCCATGGCCAGCGTCCACGCGACGAGGTCCCGTTCGAAGGTCACGTGCAGCGGATCCTCGGCGACCCGGATGATCCGCACGCCCTCGACCACGCGATCCGTCCTCGGATGGGTCTCGGCGTCGGTGCCCGCCGTGTGACGGCACAGGACGACCACGTCGTGCCCCTGCCGGGCGAGATGCCGGGCCAGGGCGTGGACGTGGCGTGCGAGTCCGCCGACGACCACGGGTGGGTATTCCCACGACAACATCAGCACGCGCATGGGTGGAGGTTACTCGTGAGTCGGTCGTCACCGGGACCGGGCGATCACCCGCGGCGACGGATCCGGGCGAGGGCGACAGCGACGTCGATCTTTGCCACCATCGGGTCGATGACCTCCTCGGTGAACGCGACCGAACCGGCCTTCAAGCCCGTCGAACCGGTCCTGTCGACCCCGTGGTCCGCGCAGGTCGGACCCGGCAACGCGCTTCCGGAGTACCCGCGCCCCCGGCTGGTCCGCGAACGCTGGCTGAACCTCAACGGCGTCTGGGAGTACGCGGGGGACGGATCGCCCGGCCGGAACGGCTACGGCGAGCGGATCCTGGTGCCGTTCCCGCCGGAGTCGGCGCTTTCCGGAATCGGACGGCACGACGAAACCCTCTGGTACCGCAAGGTTTTCCAGGTCCCGTCCGGCTGGGACGGACAGCGGGTGATGCTCCGCTTCGGCGCCGTCGACCAGTCCGCGACGGTCTGGGTCAACAACCAGGAGGTCGCCGTCCACGAAGGCGGGTACACGGCTTTCAGTGCGGACGTCACCGACGTCCTGCGGCCGTCCGGATCGCAGGAACTGACCGTCCGCGCGGTCGACCGGACCGACGCCTCGACGCATCCCGTCGGCAAGCAGCGGAACGCCCCGGAAGGGATCTTCTACACCGCCGCGTCGGGTATCTGGCAGACCGTCTGGCTGGAGCCGGTGCCACCCGCGCACGTCACGGATCTCGGGCTGATGCCGGATCTCACCGGGGTGACGGTTGTGCCGAAGGTCACAGGTGGCGCCCGGGTGGAAGCGATCGTCAGCGAGCCCGGCGGCGGGGAAGTGGCCCGCGTCGCGGGGGACGCGGGACGGCCGTTGCGCGCGGAGGTGCCTGCGCCGCGCCTGTGGACGCCGGACGCCCCCTATCTCTACGACCTCGAAGTCCGCTTGCTCGACGAGAGCGGCACCGTGCTCGACGTCGTCGAGTCCTACACCGGGCTGCGCACGATCGGGACGGTCGCCGACGCCGAGGGCAGGCCGCGGATCGCGCTCAACGGCCGGATCACCTTTCTGCACGGCCCGCTCGACCAGGGGTACTGGCCGGACGGGATCCACACCGCCCCCACCGACGAGGCACTGCGGTTCGATCTGGAGAAGACCAAGGAACTCGGCTTCAACTTCGTCCGCAAACACGTCAAGGTCGAGCCGGAGCGCTGGTACCACTGGGCGGACAAACTGGGCCTGCTCGTCTGGCAGGACATGCCGTCGCTCACCGTCTCCTTCGA
Source organism: Amycolatopsis sp. NPDC089917 (assembly GCF_040684635.1). Taxonomy (NCBI): domain Bacteria; kingdom Bacillati; phylum Actinomycetota; class Actinomycetes; order Pseudonocardiales; family Pseudonocardiaceae; genus Amycolatopsis; species Amycolatopsis sp. NPDC089917. Next base: position 56,027 of record NZ_JBFBGL010000035.1, read on the forward strand.
CGGCCCGCCCGGGACGGCACCCGATCCGGTGCCCGAAGCGAAGGCGCGGTTCGAAGCCGAACTGGCCGAGATGGTCGAGCAGCTGCGCGGGGTGACCTCGATCGTCGGCTGGGTGCCGTTCAACGAGGGCTGGGGCGAATTCGACACCGCGCGGATCGCCAAGCTGGTGAAGGACCTCGACCCGACCAGGCTCGTCGTCGCGAACAGCGGGGTGAACTGCTGCTTCTCGCGGCCGGACACCGGCGCGGGCGACGTCTACGACGACCACACCTACGTCGGACCCGGGAAACCCGCGGTGAAGGACCACCGGGTGATCGTCGACGGCGAGTACGGCGGCCTCGGCCTGGTCCTCGACGAGCACCGCTGGCCGGGGAAACCGCAGGCGTACGAGATGACGCCGACCTCGGCACGGCTGACCGAGCGCTACGCGGAGGTCAGCGGACATCTCGAACGGATCGTCGCCGGAACCGGCCTTTCCGGCGCGATCTACACCCAGACCACTGACGTCGAGAACGAGGTCAACGGCCTGCTCACCTACGACCGCCGCGTGATGAAGGCGGATCCGTCCGCGGTCTCCGCCCGCAACCGCGCGGTGATCGAGGCGGGTCAGTCCGGCTGAGCCTCCACCGGCCCGCCGGAATCACGGACCCTGACGGGCACCCCGAGCAGATGGGAAGGCAGCTGCCCGGGGTCGTGACCGGGGGTCACCCACACGTCGATCGTGGGTGCCCCCTCGGCCTCACCCTGACCGACCCCGACCACCCCGGGGACGTCGTCGAGCCATCGCGACGCCGTGACGAGCGCGGCGTCGACAGAACCGGACACTTCGTCGGCCACTACGGGTACACCCGGATCCCGAGCGCGGCCTCGACCAGCGTGATCCGGTTGACCACGGTGACCGTCGGCGAACCCGCGAACAGCAGGCCGACGGCCTGGTCGGTGTTCAGCTCCGCCACGATGCTGCCCGAGTCGCCGCCGGCCGACATGTTGGTGGTGAGCAGCTGGTTCGCGAACCGGGCCACCCGGCCGCCGCCGTAGTTGACGTCGACGGTGGCGTTGATGTTGGTGATCCGCCCGGTCGTCCAGTTGGTCGTCCGGCCGGTCTTCTGCACCGGCAGGCCGACCGTCGGCGCCGCGTTGACGCCACGGAGGTCGCCGACCCAGAAGATCCGCCGGTCGAGGTCGTGGAACTGGCCTTCGGCGACGGCCGCGTCGACGAAGTTCAGCGGGACCGGCTGCCCGGGGGTGATGAACTTGATCGGCACGTACCGGCTCAGCCTGGCGATGACGTCGCTGGGGATGACGCCGCCGTCGAACGGGCCCGGCTGCAGGATCGGGTCGCCGATGGCCGCGGCGTTGGTGTTGGCCAGCACGTGGTTGTTGCTCAGGATGTAGTACCGCGGCGGGATGCCGGGCAGCGAAGCGGCGTCGTAGACGGCGGTGCCGTACGTGCCCGCCGTGATCGCGAAGTGGCCGACGCTCAGCCCGCCGAACGCGGGACGGAACCGCCTGGCCAGCGTCAACGGGTCGACGGCTTCGCGGGGAGCCTCGACCTGGCGGGCGGGCTGCTGCACCGGGGCCTCGGCGAGCGACGGGGACGCGCCGTTGGCCTTCGGCGCGGTGACGGTCCGGCCCGCTTGCAGCACGCCGACTTCCTGGACGTCGGTGGGGACCCCGGACAGCTTCGCCGGGACGAGGTCGTCGTCGCGGAGCAGTTCGCTCGGCAGCTTCGTGTCGACCAGGACCGTGATCGCCTTTTCCCCGGTGTCCGTTCCTCCCGACCACTTCGTGCCGAGCGCGACACCCACGACGTTCTGTTTGTCGAGGAGGGCGTTCTCTTCGGCCGCCTGTACCGTCGCCAGTGAGAGGAATTCCTTGGGTAGCATGTTCTTTTCGATCATGTCGGCCACACTTTTCTTGTTTGTCGGCGATGACTAAGTGCGGGCTCGGACGAGATTCCTCTTCCCAGTGTGTGGAGAGCCCCGACGAAAGTCTTCCCCTGGTCGAGGGGTCGCGCCATAGTGCAATCGGGTACACCGATTCACCCGACCATGGCGGGAATTCCCTTGTGTGGCAAGGCTTTGTGATTGATCCACCGGCCATCGCGCGGGCGGGTCAGCCATTCGGGGACTTTGGTCACCGGTTTTCCGGAAAAGGAAACGGGCGGGTTTCCGTCAGATCGTTCCGGAAACCCGCCCGTCCTGTGCCGAATCGCGCGTCAGCCGATCGCCGCGTCGATGGCCCCGGTGATCGTTTCGTCCTCGGGCTCGGTGCGCGGGCGGAATCGGCCCACCACTTCACCGGACGGGGCGACGAGGAACTTCTCGAAGTTCCACTGCACGTCGCCGGCTTCGCCTTCCGCGTCGGCCGCCTTGGTGAGCTCGGCGTAGAGCGGATGCCGCGTTTCCCCGTTGACGTCCAGCTTCGCGAAGAGCGGGAACGAAACCCCGTACGTCGTCGAGCAGAAGGTCTGGATCTCTTCGGCGGTGCCCGGCTCCTGGCCCGCGAACTGGTTGCACGGGAACCCGACGACGGAGAAACCCTTGTCCGCGTAGCGTTCCTGCAACTTCTCCAGTCCGGTGTACTGCGGCGTCAGGCCGCATTTCGAGGCCACGTTCACCACCAGCAGCGTCTTGCCTTCGAGCGCGCCGAGGGTGGTGTCCTCGCCCGCCAGCGTCTTCAGCGGGATGTCGTGGATGCCCATGGATTCCCCTTTCGTCATTTCTTCAGCAGGTCGCGCGCGTCGACGTGACCGAACGGCCCGTCGTCGCGCCGGAACGCGGCCGCCGTCTCCCCGGCCCGCTCGTGCGCGCCGTCGCGGAGCAGCCCGGCGAGCGTGTCGAACCGGTCGGTGTGCGTCTTCGCCCGCCGCCGCGCGTAATCGGCGGCGGAATCCTTGGTGACCATGAACGCCCAGTCGCTCGAAAGCGCCAGCATCGCCTCGGCGACGGCCTGATCGCGGACGGCGTCGCGGGTCGTGGTGTCCATCCCGGCGACGAGGTCGAGCATCCGGTGCTGCAAGGCGGTGTTGTCCCGCACCATGTCGGCGACCTGCTCGCCGTCCCAGACCCGCCAGTCCTTGCCCGAACCCCACGACGACGCCGGGAGGTCGACCTTCCCGCCGAGGTGCCCGGCTTCGAGCGCGCCCTTGAGCGTGGTGACGCGGACGCCCGCCTCGGGCAGCGCGCGCAGGACGCCTTCGAGCCAGGCCGGTCCCTCGTGCCACCAGTGCCCGAACAGTTCCGTGTCGTACGCGGCGACGACGAGCGATTCGCGGCCGTGCTCGGCCTTGAGCGACCGCAGGCGGGAGACGACGGTGTCGACGAAGTCCTGGACGTGGCCGCCCAGGGTGGCCGCCGCCATCGCCGGGTCGTACGGCGCCTTGTCCGGCGGCTCGATGGTCTTGCCGGTCACCCGCGACGGTTTGAGGCCGACCTCGTGCGCCCAGGTGTGGAAGTCGCGATAGGCGGCGTGCCCGGGGTATCCGGCTTTCGGCGACCAGACGCGATAAGTGACTTCGAGGTCGCGGCCGAAGCAGACGACGTCGGAATCGCCGACGGTCCGCGCCGCCGACGTGTCGCCGTGCAGGGACGGCCCGTCGACCATGAACCGCCGGACCCCCGCGGCCGCGTATCCCGTTTCCATGCCGGGCGCGTAACCGCATTCAGGCGCCCAAATGCCTTCGGGACGACGCCCGATCCGCAGCGCGGTGTCGGCCAGGCCGCCGCGCAGCATGAAGTCGCGGACCGCCGGGTCGAGCAGCGGCTGGAACGGATGTGCGAGCGGGCCGCCGAGCAGTTCGATCGTCCCGTTGTCCACAAAGGACCGCAGGATCGGTGAGAAGCCATGCCGCCAGCGGGTTTCGAGTTCTTCCGACGCCTTGACCGCCGTCCGGTACTCGCTCGCGGCGAGGTCGCGCAGCAGCGGGTCGCCGCGCCAGAGCGTGGACGCGTGCCAGGCGCGCAGCTGCCAGTGCCCGAGCCAGTCGTGGAAGGCGTCGATGCAGTACGGGTCGTCGAGCTGGGCGGCGAGGATCGGCGTCATGCCGAGGGTGAGGACGTCCTCGCGGCCTTCGTCGGCGAACCGGCGCAGGAGGTCGACCATCGGCAGGTAGGAATGCGCCCAGGCCTGGTAGAGCCATTCCTCGCCGACCGGCCAGGACCCGTGGTGCGGCAGCCACGGCAGGTGGCTGTGCACGACGAGGCAGAACGTGCCCTCGTACTCGGTCATCGGCGCACCGCCACGGCGACCAGGTCGAGGCTGGCGTCGAGGTCTTCACCGTGGACGGCGAAATCCGCGGCCTGGATACCTTCGACGTCGGCGAGCAGCTCCGCGGGCCAGGTCGCCTGGCCGGGCAGTTGCCCCATGACGACGTCGAGCTGGGCGTCGATGATGGAGCCGCCGTATTTGGCGTCGAGCTTCGCGACGCCTTCGCCGTGGTGGAGGCCGTGCAGGGTCTCGACCTCGAAGCCCGCGTCACGTAGCAATCCGTCCAATTCGGACGGTGCGAGTTCCCTGGTGTGGAACGGGTTGAGCGGGGTGTCGCTGTCCGGGGTGAAGGTCAGCCGGTTGGGGGTGGTGACGATCAGCCGTCCGCCGGGGGAGAGCACGCGCTGGCATTCGGCGAGGAAGGCGGCCTGGTCCCAGAGGTGTTCGATCACCTGGAAGTTGGCGACGACGTCGACCGAGGCGTCCCGCAGCGGCAGGAACACCAGGTTCGCCCTGGCCACGCCGATGCCGGGGTAGCGGCGGGCGACGTGCTCGGTGGTGGGGACGTCGTAGTCGAGCGCGAGCACCCGCTCGGCGACGGTGGCGATGAGCCCGGCGCCGTAGCCCTCACCGCAGCCCGCCTCCAGGACGGTCTTGCCCTCGCACAGCGGCAGGAGCTGTTGATACGCGGCCTCGTGGCGGCGGTACCAGTAATTCTCCTCGGCGATGCCCGGCACGGTGCGTTCACCGGTGAGGTGCAGCGCTTCGGCCCTGGTGGCTGGGGTGGTCACGCCGCGACCCTACCGGCCGGTCACTTGGGCTCGCGTGTCACGTTTCGCGGCGCTGTCCAGTCCAGAAGACATGCAACGGACAATCACCCGCGTACTGCTCGTCGTGTTCGGCCTCGTCGAACTGCCCGTCGGGCTGTGGCCACTGCTCAGCCCGGACGGCTTCTACCGGGACTTCCCCGGTTTCCGCACCGGCTGGGTCGCGATGGACGGCCCCTTCAACGAACACCTGCTCCGCGACTTCGGCGGCCTCAACCTGGCGCTCGCCGCGATCCTGCTCGGCGCCGCCGTGATCGGGACGACGGCCGTGGCCAGGCTCGCGGCGCTCGCGACCTTCCTGTTCGGGCTGCCGCACTTCCTCTACCACCTGGGTCACGTCTCGCATTTCGAACCGGTGGACCAGGTGCTGATCATCGCGACGACGGCACTGGGCGCGGGGCTCCCGCTGGTGCTGGCGCTGATCCCCGGGAGGCGGGCTACACCGGCGACACCGTGATGCCGATGGCGCCGGGGCCGAGGTGGGCGCCGAGGATCATGCTGGCGTCGACCAGGGTGCTGTCGACCATCTTGGGCAGCCGCGCCCGCAGCCGCCCGCCGATCTCCAGATCGCGTTCGTCCGGGCCGAACCGGGTGATCGCGATCTCGACGTCCTGATCGCCCGCGCACTCCACCGCGAGGTCGACGAGTTTGTTGAGCGCCCGTCGCTGACCCGGCACCCGGGTCAGCGGGGCGACCTCGCCGTTCTTCAGCGTCAGCAGGGGTTTGATCGAGAACGCGGAACCGAGGAACGCCTGCGCGGCGCCGATCCGGCCGCCGCGCCGCAGGAACTCCAGCGTGTCGACGTAGAGGATCTCCCGGCTGCCGCGGAACCGGCGCTCGGCCGCGTCGATGACCCGGCTCGCCTGGCCACCCGCGGCGGCGACCTTGGCCGCCGACGTCGCCGCGAAACCGAGGCTCATCCCGGTGGTCCCGCTGTCGAGCACGTGGACCGGGACGTTCACCTGCTGGGCGGCTTCGCGGGCGGCGTTCACCGTCTCCGACATGCGTCCCGAGATGTGGACGCTGACGATCGCCGAGGCGCCCCGGCTCGCGGCGTCCTGGAACGCCCAGAAGAACGCGGCGACCTCGGGCGGCGCCGTCTTCACCGGCGTCCCGGCGCGCAGCCGGTCGATGATCTCTTCGCGGTCGTAGCGGTTCTCCTCGTCGAACTGCTCTCCGACCTGCAGTTGAACCTGAACGACGCCGATTCCCCAGCGTTCGGCGACCGGGGCGGGGAGGCAGGCGGTGGAGTCCGTGATCACGGCGACAGGGCCGGGCATGGAACGCATGGTGCGGCAGGTTAACCCCTCGCCTCTACCGGGAGTACCCCCGAGTACGGCCGTTCGGGTTAGTCTCCCGGTTACACTCACTTCCGGGTGAAAAACCTGGACGATGGTCCCAGTAAAACGTGCATCCAGGTGAATGAGGTCACCTCGGCGGGCCGCGGCGCCGAAATGGCCCTAATCTACCGGCCAGTAGAGCTGTTGCCCCGTGGCCGACGCCGGCCACTAACGGGAGGTCGAAGTAGACCCATGACGAACATCGTTGTCCTGGTCAAGCAGGTACCGGACACCTACTCGGAGCGGAAGCTCTCCGGTGCCGACAACACTCTTGACCGCGAATCCGCCGACGCCGTGCTCGACGAGATCAACGAGAAGGCCGTCGAAGAAGCCCTGAAGATCAAGGAAGCCGGAGAGGGCGAGGTCACCGTCGTCTCGGTGGGTCCCGACCGCGCGACCGACGCGATCCGCAAGGCGCTGTCCATGGGTGCCGACAAGGCCATCCACGTCTCCGACGAGGTCCTTCACGGTTCCGACGCGATCGCCACCGCCAAGGTGCTGGCCGCCGCGATCTCGAAGGTCGAAGGCTTCGACCTGGTCATCACCGGTAACGAGGCCTCCGACGGCCGCGGTGGCGCCGTGCCGGCGATCATCGCCGAGCTGCTCGGCCTGCCGCAGCTGACCCACGTGAACGAGCTGACCGTCGAGGGCACCTCGATCAAGGCCGACCGCTACACCGAGGACGGCGTCACGCACCTCGAGGCGAACCTGCCCGCGGTGGTGAGCGTCGGCGAGAAGATCAACGAGCCGCGCTACCCCTCCTTCAAGGGGATCATGGCCGCCAAGAAGAAGCCGGTCGAGACGCTGACCGTCGCGGACCTGGGTCTCGACGCCGGCGAGGTCGGCCTCGGCAACGCCTGGTCGTCCGTGCTCGAAGCCTCCCCGAAGCCGCCGCGCACCGCCGGTGAGCGCGTCGAGGACGAGGGCGACGGCGGCAGCAAGGTGGCCGCCTACCTGGTCGCGCAGAAGCTCATCTGAGACAGGTTTCGAGGAGGAATAGGGAAATGGCTGAAGTACTCGTCCTCGTCGACCACGTCGACGGTGAAGTCAAGAAGGTCACGCTCGAGCTGCTGACCGCCGCTCGGGAACTGGGTGAGCCGTCCGCGGTCGTCGTCGGCCCGACCGGCACCGCCGCCAAGGCGAAGGAAGCCCTCGCCGCGCACGGCGCCGCCAAGGTGTACGTCGCCGAGGGTGACAACGCCACCGGCTTCCTGGTCACCCCGAAGGTGGACGTCCTCGCCGCGCTCGCGGAGCGGACCTCCCCGGCCGCCGTGCTCGTCGCGGCCAGCGCCGAGGGCAAGGAGGTGTCCGCCCGGGTCGCGGTCCGCCTCGGCTCCGGTCTGCTGTACGACGCCGTCGGCGTGAACGGCGACGGCAGCGTCGACCAGTCCATCTTCGGTGGCGCGTTCTCCGTGAAGTCCAAGTCCACCAAGGGTGTCCCGGTCATCTCGGTCCGCCCGGGCGCGGTCGAGGCGACCCAGGCCGACGGTGCCGCCGCCGAGGAGACCGTCGAGGTCCCCGCCGGCGACCCGGCGAAGTCCGCCAAGGTCACCGGTGTCGAGCCGATCGTGGGCGGCGACCGTCCGGAGCTGACCGAGGCCTCGGTCGTCGTCTCCGGTGGCCGCGGTGTCGGCTCGGCCGAGAAGTTCGACGTCGTCGAGACGCTGGCCGACTCGCTCGGCGCGGCCGTCGGCGCTTCCCGCGCCGCCGTCGACTCGGGCTACTACCCGGCGCAGTTCCAGGTCGGCCAGACCGGTAAGACGGTCTCGCCGCAGCTGTACATCGCGCTGGGCATCTCCGGCGCGATCCAGCACCGGGCGGGCATGCAGACCTCGAAGACCATCATCGCGGTCAACAAGGACGCCGAGGCGCCGATCTTCGAGATCGCCGACTTCGGTGTGGTGGGCGACCTGTTCAACGTCGCGCCGCAGCTGGCCGAAGAGGTCAAGAAGCGCAAGGGCTGACCCCTTTGTCGTCGAGGGGCCGTCCGGGATTATTTCCCGGGCGGCCCCTTTTCCGTGACCGGGAAGTGATCTCCCACCCTGAGAGAAGCCTGAGAACCCGCAATTAACTGAACGTGCACTAATCGGCCATCGGGCGCATTGTCGTTGGTACCCCTCCGGGGGTAGACCTTTGGTTATGACGACGTCACAGCTCCTCGTCAGTACTGACCAGGCAGGTGTCGAACTCCCGGCCGACGCGCCGCGTTACTCCCTTCTCGTCGCCAACGGAAACGAAGAAGTCGTCGCCGCGCAGCGCCTTCGCCATCAGGTGTTCGCCGAGGAAATGGGGGCGACACTCAATTCGCTCGAACCCGGACTCGATGTCGACTACTTCGACGAGTTCTGCGATCACCTCGTGGTGCGCGACGACAACACCGGCGAGATCGTGGGCACGTACCGGATGTTGCCGCCCGATCGGGCCGTGCGGGCCGGAAAGCTCTACTCCGACAGCGAATTCGACCTCACGGCGCTCGATTCGCTGCGCCCTTCGCTGGTCGAGACGGGCCGTTCGTGCGTGCACCCCGACCACCGCAGCGGCGCCGTGGTGAGCCTCGTCTGGGCGGGGATCGGACGCTACATGCTGCTGGCCGGTCACCGGTACCTCGCGGGCTGCGCGTCCGTGCCGCTGAACGACGGCGGCGGCTACGCGGCCGGAGTCTGGGATGTCTTGCGCGCCAAGCATTACGCGGACGAGTCGCTCCGCGTGACCCCGTTGAACCCGTGGCGGACCGAAGGCGTCGAGCGGCCCGACCGCGCGATCCTCCCGCCGCTCATCAAGGGCTACACGCGCCTGGGCGCGAAGACCTACGGTCCGCCCGCGCTGGACGAGGACTTCGGTGTCGCGGACTTCTTCGTCCTGCTGGATCTGCACAACGTCGACGAGCGGTACCTCAAGTTCTTCCTGGGAGAGCAGGGATGACCCACGCCTGGATGCCGAAGTCGCCGTGCGGCGACGGCTGCCTGACCGAGGGGGCGCCGACGGTGGCGTTCCCGCGGCGCGTCCTGCGGTTCACCGCGGCGATCGGCGTCATCCTCGGCGCTTTCCTGACCGCGCCGCTGGTGCTCGTGCTGCGCGGCATGCCCCGGGAACGGTTGGTGCGCCTGCTTTTCGCGGGGATTCTTCGCTCGTTCGGGGTGAAACTGCGCGTACTCGGTGACGAGCGGTTCCGTGCCGTACCGGGCCGCGGCGCGCTCGTGGTGAACAACCACATCTCGTGGCTGGACATCATCGCGGTCAACGCCGTCCAGCCGATGCGGGCGCTCGCCAAGAAGGAGGTCGGCACCTGGCCGGTGCTCGGCCTGCTGGTCCGCCGTGGCGGCAGCATCTTCCTCGACCGGGAGAACCTGCGGAGCCTGCCCGCGACGATGGACGAACTCGCCGGCGCGATGCGCGGCGGATCACTCGTCAGCGTGACCCCGGAAGGCACCACCTGGTGCGGTCAGGGTTCGGGCCGGTTCCGCCCGGCGACCTTCCAGGCCGCGATCGACGGCGGTGTCCCGGTACGGCCGCTCGCGCTGCGCTTCCGGCTCGCCGACGGGCGGGAGACGACGCAACCGGCGTTCATCGGGCCGGAGTCGCTCATCGCGTCCCTGCGGCGGGTCGCGGCCCTGCGCGGTCTGGTGCTAGAGGTGCATGTGTGCCCGGAGATCGCGCCGGGCCGCGCTGCGGACCGGCGGGAACTGGCCGCGCTGGCGGAGTCCGCGGTGCAGGCGGCGCTGGGGCGGGTGCAGATCCCGGCGCAGCGGCGGCGGCGCGTCCCGGCCGCGACTCCTGCTGCGGCTCCCGCTTCCGTCGCTCCTCCCGCGGTCGCGACTCCTGCTGTGGCTCCGGTCGCTCCTCCCGCTCCCGAGGCGGTCTCTCAGTAGCGCGCATGTCATGAAAGGGCCTTTCAGGACATTTTTCGTCCTGAAAGGCCCTTTCATGACACTTGGAAGTCGCACACCTGCCTGGTTCCGCGAAGGTCCCCGTCCTTCAGGTGGCCGGTGTGACTGAAGAGGGACTTGCGGCGTTTGGCCCAGGGGTCGTGAGTGGCGATTCGTGTTCTCTTGAGTGGCAGGGCGAACGTGGCGTGTCAAGCCGCCCGTGCACACCCCTGAGCGTCCGTCACGGCCAAGAACCGCGAGACCCGAGGCGAGTCCCGTCACCTCGCTCATCGCGTCCGAGCACCGGTCCGTGAAGGCCTCCTTGAGGGACCCTGGGTCCCTCAAGGAGGCCTTCACGGACCTTGGCGCCCGACACGACCGCTCGCGCATCCGTTCATGGCATCCAGCGTTTGACACACCCCGGCATCAAGACAGGGTCAGCGTGAGCTTCCCGCCCGCGTGCCCGGTCGCGCTTTCCCGGTGCGCCTCCGCGACATCCGCCAGCGCGTAAGCCGTACCCGGCTTGAGCTTCAGCCCACGCGACACGAGGTCCTCCAGCACCGCGGCGCTTTCCTCCCCGCCGGCCGAGAACTTCACCCCCTGCGCGTACGCGGAAGGGTCGGCGATGGTGATCAGCCGGTCGGGTGAACCGAGCAGCTCGACGGAGTCACCCAGGACGCCGAAGCCCGCCGCGTCGAACACCGCGTCGACGCCGTCCGGCGCGACCGAGCGGACCCGCGAAACCCAGCCGTCGCCGTACTGGACCGGCACCGCGCCGAGCTCTTTGACCTCGTCCAGCGCCGAAGCACCCGCCAGCCCGACGACCGTGGCGCCCAGCGCGACGGCGGCCTGCGTCGCGATCCGGCCGACCTGGCCGCTCGCCCCGTGGATCACGACCGTCTCGCCCGGCTTGACCTCGAGTTCGCCCAGCACCCGCAACGCCGTCTCACCGGCGATCGGCAGCCCGGCGGCTTCGGACCACGAAAGCCCGGCGGGCTTGCGGGTGACCTTGCTCGCCAGCGCGTACTCCGCGTAAGTCCCGGTGTCGGACCAGCCGAAGACCTCGTCCCCGACGGCGAATCCGGCGCCTTCGCCCACCGCGTCCACCACGCCCGCGAATTCGAGGCCCAGGATGTGCGGGAACTCGACCGGGCGGACCTCCGCCATGGCACCGGACCGGATCTTCCAGTCGATCGGGTTGACACCGGCGGCCTTGACCGCGACCCGCACCTGACCCGGTCCGGGCTCCGGCACCGTGACCTCGGCGGGACGCAGGACGTCGGTGTCGCCGTACTCGGTGATGGTGATCGCTCGCATGTTCACTCCTCAGTGGATTTCTTCGCTGCGATCAGAGTCAACCGCCGCCCGGACCCCGCCCGAACCGCTCGGAAGAGCAGTGTCGACTAGCCGGGCGAGCAGCGTCGCGCGGGGACGACGCGCTTACTGTGGACTCATGGACGAGTGGTCGGATCCGCTGTACGTGCTGAGCCAGGTCGGGCACATGCTCGCCGCCACGCGCGCCGAGCTCCTGCCGCGTTTCTCCGCGGCGGCCGCGGCCGTGCTGCCGCACCGGGCCGCCGCCATGGAGACCGGCGACTGTTCCCGCATCCCGATCAAGGTCCACGGCGATCCGGGGATCACCGGCGCCGTCACGAGCGCGGAACTGCAGCGGCTCGCGGCGCTCGGCGTCCCGGGGCAGGCGGTGGTGACCGAAGAGACCTTGGGCGGCGAGCGGCGGAAGCTCGTCGTCCTGACCTCGGCGCCGGTGATCGGCAAGGGCGCGATGATCGCGCTCGTCCCCACCGCGGACGTGCCCGCGGACCGCGCGCTCGGGATCGTCGCCAGGCTGTGGGACATCGTCAGCGTGAACGCCGCCCAGCGCGCCACGGATCCCGAACCCGAGATCATCGCGAGCAACCTGGCGGCCGCGACGGCGCGGGCGCAGACGATCACCGATCTGGGACAGACCCACGCGACCACGCTGGCGTCCCTGCTCGCCGTCCTGCGCTCCCGGCAGCTGGGCGACGCGGCCGCCCGGCAGACGGCCACCGACCTCGCCGCGGCCGCGCTCGTCGAACTGCGCTCGGTCGCCGATCGCGATCAGGAGCTCTCGGCGGAACCAGCGTCGGCGGCGTTCGACACCCTCGCGGCGCAGCTGGATCCCTTGGTGCGCCACAACGAAGTGACCGTCGACCTGGCCGGTCCCGGTGACGAGCGGCCGCTCCCGCAGGACATCGCGCACACCGCGCGCACGGTCACCCGGGGACTGGTGCTCGCCGCGCTGGAACGCGGCAGCACCCGGGTCCGGGCCTCCTGGACGATCGACGGCGGCGCCCTCCGGATCACCGTGCGCGACGATGGGCCGGACGTCGCCCGCGCCGTGCCGGGCGCCGGTCTCACCGAACGGATCACCCCGCTCGACGGCCGCTGGGAGGTCGACGCCGTCCCCGGCTGGGGCGCCACGATCGCCGCGATCCTGCCGCTCGGTGTCCCGGAGACCCCGGAGCTGCGCCCGCTGGACAGGTTGAACTCGCGCGAACTCGAAGTCCTCGCCGGGATCGCGCGCGGCAAGCGGAACCGGCAGATCGCCGAGGAGCTCCAGCTGACCGAGCACACGGTGAAGTTCCACGTGCGGAAGATCCTGGGGAAGCTCGAAGTCACGTCGCGCGGAGAGGCCGCCGTGCTGGCGCGGGAGCTGCGGCTGGCGCCCGTCATCCAGGTGTCGTGAGTCGCGCCGCGGAATGGCCCTTCAGGACACGACGTCGAGTCACCGAACCCCAGGGGTGCCCCGAATGTGGCATTGGGGACACTCACCGTCCCCAATGCCACATTCGGCGCGCACCTGAGCGGCACGTCACGTTTGCCTTACCCCTCAACAACCTGAATCGCACTCACGACCACCTGGGCCGAGCCGGTACTTTCGCGTGATTGGGTGGACGACACGTGTGATCAGACGGACGACACTCGGCCACGGCCGAGTCCTACCGCGTGTCGTCCGTCCAATCACGCGAGACGTCCGCCCAGTCACGCGTGTCGTCCCGCCGGTCACGCGAAACCACCCGACCGCAGGTACCCAAGACACGGTTGGCTCTAACCCGAACCACTCACGAATAGCTTGACCTCCACCGGACTGGAGGTTGCACGCTTTCCCCATGACGATCACTGGGGAAAAGCCGAAGGGGGTGCTCTGGACACCGGAGCACCGGGTGACCACGATCGGGTTGCTGCTCATGGTCACGCTCATCGCGTTCGAGAGCATGGGCGTCGCGACCGCGATGCCGACGATGGTCGCCGACCTCGACGGCCTCGCCCTGTACGCCTGGCCCTTCACCACCTTCCTGGTCGCCAGCGTGGTCGCGACCGTCCTTTCCGGACGGCTCGGCGACCGCAAGGGCCCGGCGCCCGCGCTCCTCGCCGGGACCGCGTTGTTCGCCGTCGGGCTGCTGGTGGCGGGGCTCGCGCACGACATGCCGCTGCTCCTGCTCGGCAGGGCCTTGCAGGGCTTCGGATCCGGGCTCCTGCTGGTCTCGGTGTCGCTGCTGATCGCCCTCACCTTCAGCGACCGCGAACGCCCGGTGATCTACGCCGCCAACGCCGCCGCGTGGGTGCTGCCCGCGGTGATCGGGCCGTCGATCGCGGGCGTGGTGACGGTGAGCGTCGGCTGGCGCTGGGTGTTCCTCGGGCTGATCCCGCTGACCGCCGTCGGCGTGGGACTGCTGGTCGTCGTCACGCGCAAACTGCCGGAGCACGTGCCCGGCGAGTCCGCCCGCCGTGCCGGTGTCGTGCCCGCGGTGGTCGCCGCGCTCGGCGTCGCCGCGCTCACCTGGGCGGCGCAGCACCCGTCGCTCCCGGCGCTGGCCTACGGCGCGGCCGGACTGGTCGCCCTGGCGTACGCGCTCCGCAAACTCCTGCCTGCCGGGACGCTGACGTCGCGGCCGGGGTTGCCGACAGTGATCGCCTCGCGCGGGCTGATCGCGGGCGCGTACGCCGGGATGGAGGCGTACTTGCCGCTCACGATGACCGAGGTCCACGGCTACAGCCCCGCGCTGGCCGGATTGCCGCTCACGGTGACCGCGCTGGGCTGGTCGGCGGGGTCGATGCTGCAGGGCCGCCTGCTCGACTGGTCTCGCGAGGCGTCCCTGCGGACCGGGTTCGCGCTGGTCGCGGCCGGTCTGGCGATCTTCGTCTTCGTGCCGCTGCCCTCGTTCCCCGCCTGGATGGCCTTCGTGGCGTCGGCCGTCGGCGGCTCGGGGATGGGCATCGCGATGCCCGCGATCTCGGTCCTGCTGCTCCGCTACTCGCCGGAGGCCGAACGTGGGTTCAACACCTCGGCGCTGCAGCTCGGCGACTGGGTCGGATCGGCCCTGACCATCGGTTTGGGCGGAGTTCTGCTCGCTTCGATCGCTTCGGCGAAGGAGCCGACGGTGGCGATCTTGGTCCTTTCGGTGCTGCTGACCGGCATCGCGCTGCTCGGGGTACGGCTGACCGGCCGGTGGCCGTCGGGTATGAGCGGGGCCACCCGCTGACCAGGGTGGGCTTGGTCACGCCCCGGAGCGGTCTACCCTGGTAAGGCGATGACCTATCTCGACCACGCGGCGACCACCCCGATGTTGCCCGAAGCCGTAGCGGCGATGTCCGAGGCGCTGTCCACAGTGGGCAACGCCTCCGCGCTGCATTCCTCGGGCCGCCGGGCCCGCCGCCGGGTCGAAGAAGCCCGCGAGGTGATCGCGGAGGCGCTGGGCGCCCGGCCGTCCGAGGTGATCTTCACCGCCGGCGGCACGGAGAGCGACAACCTCGCGGTCAAGGGCATCTTCTGGGCCCGCCACGGCGAGGACGGGCGGCGCCGCCGGGTGTTGTGCAGCACCGTCGAGCATCACGCCGTCCTCGAGTCCGTCGAGTGGCTGGAGCAGCACGCGGGCGCCGAGATCGTCTGGATCGAGGTCGACCAGGCGGGCCGCGTGTCCCCGGAGTCGCTGCGCGAGGCCATCGGCGACAGCCCCGAGACGGTCGCGCTGGCCACCGTGATGTGGGCGAACAACGAGGTCGGCACGGTCAACCCGATCGTCGAGCTCGCCGCCGTCTGCGCCGGACACGAGATCCCGCTGCACACCGACGCCGTCCAGGCGGTCGGCGCGGTTCCGGTCGACTTCGCCGAGAGCGGCGCCGCCGCGCTCACCCTGACCGCGCACAAACTGGGCGGCCCGTACGGCGTCGGCGCGCTGCTGCTCGGACGCGACACCTCGTGCGTTCCGGTGCTGCACGGCGGCGGCCAGGAGCGCAGCGTGCGTTCGGGCACCCTCGACGTGCCCGCCGTGATCGCGTTCGCGACGGCGGTGAAGGCCACGGTCGAAGGCCGCGAGGAGTACGCCAAACGCGTCGCCGAACTGCGGGACGACCTGATCGAAGCGGTCCGGCGCGAGGTGCCGGACGCGGTGCTCAACGGCGGCGAGGGCGAGCGTCTGCCGACGCACGCCCACTTCACCTTCCCCGGGTGCGCGGGTGACAGTCTCTTGATGCTCTTGGACGCCAAGGGCATCGAATGTTCCACTGGATCGGCGTGCACGGCCGGGGTCGCGCAGCCGAGCCACGTGCTGCTGGCCATGGGTGCCGATCCGGCGGCCGCGCGCGGGTCGCTGCGGTTCTCGTTCGGGCATACCTCGGCGCCGGAAGACGTCGAAGCGGTTTCGAGGGAGATCGCGGGCGTCGTCGACAGGGCGAGGCAGGCGGGGCTCGCCGGAATGCGCAAGCAGACGCAGAAGCAAGAGGTGTGAGGAAGATGCGCGTACTGGCCGCGATGAGCGGGGGAGTGGACTCGGCGGTGGCCGCCGCGCGTGCCGTGGACGCCGGGCACGAGGTCGTCGGCGTGCACCTGGCGCTGTCGGCGAAGCCCGGCACGCTGCGCACCGGATCCCGCGGCTGCTGCACGATCGAGGATTCGGGTGACGCGCGCCGCGCCGCCGACATCCTCGGCATCCCGTTCTACATCTGGGACTTCGCCGAGCGCTTCACCGAAGAGGTCATCGAGACCTTCGTCGGCGAGTACGCCGCCGGCCGGACGCCGAACCCGTGCGTCACCTGCAACGAGAAGATCAAGTTCGAGGCGTTGCTGGACAAGGCGATGGCGCTCGGCTTCGACGCCGTCGCCACCGGGCACTACGCCCGCCTGTCCCTTGTGGACGGTGTGCCGGAGCTGCGGCGCAGTGTCGACTCGGGCAAGGACCAGTCGTACGTCCTGGCGTCGCTGACCCCGGAGCAGCTGCGGCATTCGCTGTTCCCGCTGGGTGATTCGTGGAAGACCGACGTGCGCGCCGAGGCCGCGAGCCGCGGCCTGTCCGTGGCGAAGAAGCCGGACAGCCACGACATCTGCTTCATCCCGGACGGCGACACGAAGAGCTTCCTGGAGAAGCGGCTCGGTCAGCGTCCCGGGCAGCTCGTCGACGCCGAGACCGGCGCCGTGCTCGGCGAGCACACCGGCGTGCACGGGTTCACCGTCGGGCAGCGCAAGGGACTCGGCATCGAGGCCCCGGCGCCGGACGGGCGGCCGCGCTACGTGCTTTCGCTGGAGCCGGTTTCGGGCACCGTGAAGGTCGGTTCCGCGCGGGATCTCGGTGTGAACGTGATCGAGGCGAACCGCCCGATCTGGCCGAGCGAGCGGCCGCTGGACGGTCCGACCGAATGCGTCGTCCAGGTGCGCGCGCACGGCGGGATCGTCGAGGCCGTCGCGGAGGTTTCGGGGGACTCGGGCGACTCGGTGACTGTTCAGCTGCGGGAGCCGCTGCGCGGGGTCGCTCCGGGGCAGGTCGTCGTGCTGTACCGCACCGACGCGGCCGAAGGCGATCTCGTCCTGGGAAGCGCGAAGATCTCGGGAACCCGCTGAGCCTGCGACAGAGGCGGAGGCGTCAGAACTTCAGCTTGAAGCCGGTGTGGCTCGCTTCGAAACCGAGGCGTTCGTAGAACCGGTGCGCGTCCTCGCGTTTCACGTCCGACGTCAGCTGCACCAGCGCGCAGCCCCGCCGCCGGGATTCCTCGACGGCCCACTTCATCAGCTCGCCGCCGAGCCCGGAACCGCGATGGCTCGCCCGCACCCGGACGGCCTCGATCTGCCCGCGCAGCGCGCCTTTCCTGGCCAGGCCGGGAATGATCGACAGCTGGAGCGTGCCGACGGCCGCCCCGGCGTCGTCGGCGACGATCAGCAGTTGCGCCGGATCGGCGTCGATCTCCTCGAAGGCCTTGAGGTACGGCGTCAGGTCGTCGGCGGAGTCGCGGGTGCTGCCGATCTGGTCGTCGGCGAGCATCCCGACGATCGCCGCGACGTCTTCGCGCCGGGCTCTGCGGATGGTGATCATCGGTAGTGCCGCACTCCGTCGGTCTCGGTCGCGGCGAGTTTCCCTTGGGCCACCAGCAGATCCAGATGCGAGCCGGTCTCGAGGACGGCGAGCATCTGGTTGAACGGGTCCATGTCGTCGAGCTTGCGCTTCTTGCGGGTCCAGCCCAGCCGCAGCGCGACCTCGTACGCCGTCGTGACGTCCGGGGTGATCTCGGCGCCCATGACCTCCAGGCGGTCACGATGGTGCTCCAGCAGTTCGTCCACGCGGGCGTGGACGCTGCCGGTGACGCGGCCGTGCGCGGGCAGCATGCGCCGGTCCGGCATCTCGCGCACCAGGCGCAGCGAGTCGAGGTAGTCGCTCAGCGGCAGGTCGACGGGCACCGGCTGGAAGCCGATGGACGGCGTGATGTGCGGCAGCACGTGGTCGCCGGAGAACACCAGTCCCGCCTCGTCGTCGACGAAGATCACGTGCCCGGCCGTGTGGCCCGGTGTGTGCACGATGTCGAACTCGCGGCCGGGCACGATCGTGCGTTTGCCGGGGGCGAGCCACTCGTCGGGCTGCTCCCACAGATGCGCCTCGGTGTGCCGGACGCCGCCGAACGCCTTCGCGAGCACGTCGACGACGGGGCCCGCGCCGCAGCGCTTCAGCAGGCCGACCTGCGCCTCCATCGGGAAGCGGTCCGGATCGCCGGAACGCACCAGCGACGGCTCTTCCAGCTTCCCGAGCCCGACCTTGCCGCCGAACTCGCGGCGCAGCTCGACGGCCATCGTGTAGTGATCGCGATGCACGTGGGTGATCAGGAATTCGTCGATGTCGCCGAGGTCGGCGCCCAGCGCCTTCAACCCGCGCGAAAGCCGCTCACGCGCGGATTCCAGCGCCCAGCCCGAGTCGACGAGGACCAGGCGGGTGCCGTCGGTGACGACGTAGACGTTGACTGCGCGCAGCGCGTCGTGCGGCAGGGGAAGCGGGATCCGGTGGACCCCCGGCGAAACCGTGTAGACGCCTGGCTCGGCCCAGTCCCGTTCGCCGTCTTCGGGCAACGGCTCCATGGTGACCTCCGTCCCGGACGCACTCCAGTGTGCCGCCCCAGGGCTTCCACTTTGTGCCGCCGGAAGCCGAGTGTCCACTTGAGCGGGGTGAGACCCCGGTCACTCGCGTGGGGTGTCAGTCCCTGTCGTCCTGCTTCAGCGCGGTGTCGATGGTCAGCGCGGAGGCGACCACCATCGACGCCAGCGGATCCCGCAGCGGCCGGTGGATCTCGACGACGTAGTTGTCCGCGGTGGTGAACGCGGCCTTCACGAAACCGCCCCAGGTCTTGGTGATCCGCGCGATCTCGACGTCGTCGTGATCCTTGATCGCGAAGTTCCACGCCCGCCAGTTCTCCGCGAAGATCCCGCCGACCTTCTGCCCGTTGACCACGAAGCCCAGCCGGATCTTGCCGAAGACGTTCTCCTGCACGATCTCCCCGATCGGCGAGTCGTCGGCCTTCGTCACCAGGAAGCGGGATTTGAACACCTTCGCCGGCCGCGTCACCTTCAGCACCGTGCTGTGGTTCGCGTCGCGGATTTCGAAGCGGTGGGTCAGGTACTGGTCGTAGTTCGTGAGCAGCCGGATGGCCTTCTTCAACGTGCTCTGCCCGACCTGGACGACGCCGCCGAGGCGGTTCCCGTTCTGGTCGAACACCCCGAACTCGTTGGACATCTCGATGAGCTTCGCGCGCTGGTTGACCACCAGCACCGGTTCGGAGAACAACGTCCCGCCACCGACGACCCCGCTGGCCCGGCCCTGGGTCCCCCTCGCCGCCTGCGCCCGGATCTTGTCCGGGTCGTGCGCGCCCTCGATGTCCAGCTCGATCATCTCGGCGTCGTGCGAAGGCCGCGTGTTGGCCGTCCAGGCCTGCCCGTCCCACCACCGGTACATCCGGGAGTTCTGCTGGTCGGGATACCAGCCGGCGGGCTGTGGAGAGCTCGTCATGGCAGGTCAGCGTAGTGCGCTTGGTGCCACCACGGGCTCGCTGACGGCAATTGCGGCGAATGTCCGTGTCCTCCCGTGCCCCGCCGCCCCGCGCACTCGGACCAAGGGGAGAATCCGGGTGTGAACGAACGACCTTGGCCTCTAGGCGCGGCGACCGCGATCGGTTCCCTGCCCGGCACCGATCCGGTCGAGGCCGCTTCGATCGTATTCGGTGAATTGCCCGAATTTCCTTGTCTGCCCGAACTTCCCGCGCGCGGCGTCGGCGCCGACATGATCGGCCGGACGGCGGCGCTGCTGGTCGACCTCGCCGTCGAGGTGGTGCCGAGCGGCTACCGGGTCACCTCCCGGCCGGGGCACGACCACCGGCGCGCCCTCGACCTGATGAGCTGGGACCTCGACGCCGTCCAAGAGGCGCGGGAGAAGGCGGGCGCCGCGCCGCCGGTTTTCAAGGCGCAGGTCGCGGGCCCGTGGACGCTCGCCGCGAACGTCGAACTCCCACGCGGGCACCGGATCCTCACCGACCGTGGCGCGCTGCGCGACTTCTCCGAATCACTGCTGGACGGCTTGGCCGCGCACGTCGCGGAGCTGAAGTCGCGCGTCGGAGCGCCTGTGGTGCTCCAGTTCGACGAACCGTCGCTGCCCTCGGTCCTCGACGGCGATCTCCCGACGGCGTCCGGCTACGGCACGATCCCCGCGGTGCCCGCGCCCGAGGTCCGCGAACTGCTGTCGACGGTGATCGCCGGGGCCGAACGCGTCACCGGCCAGCCGGTCGCGGTGCACTGCTGTGCCGCGAAGCCGCCGATCTCCCTGCTGCGCGCGGTCGGGGCGAAGGCGATCGCGTTCGATTTCACCCTGCTGAAGGGCGCTTCGCCCGCGCTGCTCGACGAGATCGGCGAGACGCTGGACTCGGGAACGACGCTGATGCTCGGACTCGTCCCGACGACCGATCCCGGCGTGCCGGTGGAGCTGCGCGACGTGGTCACGCCCGCGCTCAAGCTCGTCGACCGGCTCGGTTTCCGTCGCGAGATCCTCTCCGAACGCGTCGTGCCGACGCCGGCGTGCGGTCTGGCGGGCGCCACTCCCGAGTGGATGCGCCGCGCGCTGACGCTCAGCCGGGAGGCGGGCAAGGCATTCACCGAACCGCCTGAAGGCTGGTGACCGGCGCGGTAGCGTGCCCCTCATGCGTCTGTTCCGCCGTTTCCGCAAGTCCGAGGACGTCCCCGACCCCCGCACCGCCTGGCCGGAGCAGCCCGTCCCCGAGGACGCGGCCGCCGCGGCCGAGACGTTCTGGGAGGCCTGGTTCGCGCTCCTGCCGGAGGTCAGCGCTGCCCTCGGCGACCGCGAACCGCACCGCGTGGAACACGACCTCTGCACCATCGTCGAGGCGCTGCACCCTCGGCTGCACTTTTCCCTCGATCGTGGACACCGGGCGATCTACTCGCTGGTGCTCACCGGTCAGGAGGACCCGGAACTGCGCCCGTACACCGACGCGTGGAAGGCCGCGGCGCCGGGAGAAGACGCCATCTGGGAGTACCACGACTCCGTGCCGCCGGTCCCCGATCCGAGCGAGGTCACCGTCAACCTCGGCGAGACCCGCGTCGCGCTCGCCGACGTCCGGGTGACCGCGAAGGTGGACGAATCAGCCGGACGGGTGGATGTCACCGTGTTCCATCCGCTGATCGAGGAACTCCGCCCGGAGACCCGGACGACGATGACCTTCCTGCCGCTGGACGCCACGCTGGGTGAGCGTGTCGCGGCCGAAAGACTGGGCAAGGTCGAGCTCGTGACCGAGGCGCGGGACGGGCAATTGACCCTTCTCGAACTGCGCGAAATGGTCGGCCGACTCGGCTCGCCGACGTCCGGAACTGTCGGTCCCCCCGACTAGGGTTACCCCCGTGAGCAGCGAACTTCCCGAGAACGCCGAGTCCGCGCAGGACGTCACCGACGTGCCCGCCGCCGTCCGCGCAAGGCATGCCGAACTGACGGAGGAGATCCGGGGGCACCAGTTCCGGTACTACGTGCTGGATTCACCGATCGTGTCCGACGGCCAGTTCGACGAGCTGCTCAACGAACTCCTGGCCATCGAGGGCGAGCATCCGGGACTGGTGACGCCGGAGTCGCCGTCGCAGAACGTCGGCGGCACGTTCTCGACCGAGTTCGTCGCGTACGACCACCTGGAGCGCATGCTCAGCCTGGACAACGTCTTCGACGCCGAAGAGTTCGAGACCTGGGTCGAGCGGGTGCGGAAGGAGATCGGCGCGACGAAGTACCTCGCCGAACTGAAGATCGACGGGCTCGCGATCAACCTGCTGTACGAGAACGGCCGCCTGACCCGCGCGCTGACCAGGGGCGACGGCCGCACCGGCGAGGACGTCACGCTCAACGTCCGCACGCTGGAGCAGGTGCCGGACAGGCTGACCGGAACGGACGAGTTCCCGGTGCCCGCGCTGGTCGAGGTCCGCGGCGAGGTGTTCTTCCGCGTCGAGGACTTCCTGGCGCTCAACGCGAAGATGGTGGAGGCGGGCAAGGATCCGTACGCGAATCCGCGCAACACCGCCGCTGGATCGTTGCGGCAGAAGGATCCCAAGATCACGAAGTCCCGCAACCTGCGGCTGATCTGCCACGGGCTGGGCAAACGCGAGGGTTTCGAGCCGAAGAGGCAATCCGAGGCATACGACGCGCTCGCCGCGTGGGGACTGCCGGTCTCGCCGCACAGCAAGGTGCTGGGTTCGGGCGAGGAACTGCTGGAGCACATCCGGTACTGGGGCGAGCACCGGCACGACGCCGAGCACGAGATCGACGGCGTCGTCATCAAGGTCGACGAGGTGGCGCTGCAACGCCGTCTCGGCACGACCTCGCGCGCGCCGCGCTGGGCGATCGCCTACAAGTACCCGCCGGAAGAGGCCATCACCACCCTGCTGGACATCCAGGTCAACGTCGGCCGCACCGGGCGGGTCACCCCGTTCGCGGTGATGGAGCCGGTGAAGGTGGCCGGATCCACGGTCGCGATGGCGACCCTGCACAACCAGGAAGAGGTCAAGCGCAAGGGTGTGCTGATCGGGGACAAGGTCGTCATCCGCAAGGCGGGCGACGTCATCCCCGAGGTGCTCGGCCCGGTGGCCGACGCGCGCACCGGCGACGAGCGTGAGTTCGTCATGCCGTTGCGCTGCCCCAACTGCGACACCGAACTGGCGTACCAGAAGGAGGGCGACATCGACATCCGTTGCCCGAACTCCCAGTTCTGCCCGGCGCAGCGCCGTGAGCGGTTGTTCCACCTGGCGAGCCGGAACGTCTTCGACATCGAGGTCGTCGGGTACGAGGCCGCGGTGGCGCTGCTGGACGCCGGCGTCGTGCACGACGAGGGCGACATCTTCGACCTGGACGAGGAGAAGCTGCTCGAAGTCGAACTGTTCCGCACCAAGGCGGGGGAGCTGTCGGCCAACGGGCGCAAACTGCTGGAGAACCTCGAAACCGTCAAGGATCGTCCACTGTGGAGGGTCATCGTCGGGCTGTCGATCCGGCACGTCGGCCCGACGGCGGCGCAGGCGCTCGCGCGGGAATTCGGTTCGCTGGAAAAGATCGAGAACGCCTCCGAGGAGGAGCTCGCCGCCGTCGACGGGGTCGGCCCGACCATCGTGCGGGCCGCGAAGGAATGGTTCGAGGTCGACTGGCACCGCGAGATCGTCGAGAAGTGGCGCGCGGCCGGGGTGCGGATGGAGGAGGAGCGCGACGAATCCATCCCGCGCAACCTCGAAGGCCTCTCGATCGTCGTCACCGGTTCGCTGAACGACTACTCCCGCGACGAGGCCAAGGAATTCATCATGGCCCGCGGCGGGAAGGCGGCCGGTTCGGTGTCGAAGAAGACGGCGTTCGTCGTCGTCGGCGACGCGCCGGGCACGAAGTACGAGAAGGCCGTCCAGCTGAAGGTGCCGGTGCTCGACGAGAACGGCTTCCGGGTGCTGCTGGAAAGCGGCCCCGAGGCCGCCGCCGAACTGGCGCTGGACACCGACGAGGAGGAGAGCGGTGAGTGACCTGGAGATCCGGCCCGCCCGGCCCGAGGAGCTGAAGGCGGTCGGGGAACTCACCCTGGCCGCGTATTCGGCGGAACAGAGCCTCGTGGAAGGCGTCGGTTACGCCGCCGAGCTCGCCAACGCCGCCAAACGCGCGGAACAGGCCGAACTGCTGGTCGCGGTGGACGGTGACGGCGCCTTGGCCGGCACGGTCACCATCGCGCGGCCGGGGACGCCGTTCGCCGAGCTGTCCCGCGAGGGCGAACTGGAGTTCCGGATGCTCGGCGTGGCGCCCTCGGCGACCGGGCGCGGCATCGGCGAGGCGCTGACCAGGGCGGTCATCGCCCGGGCGCGGGAACTCGGCGCGGACCGGGTGGTGCTGTGCAGCCTGGTCACGATGACGCGGGCGCACCGGCTGTACGAGCGGATCGGCTTCGTGCGGCTGCCCGAGCGGGACTGGGAGCCGCACCCCGGTGTGTCCTTGGTCGCTTACCGTTTGGAGCTTTGAGACCCGCTCCCCAAGTGTCATGAAAGGGTCGTTCAGGACATTTTTCGTCCTGAACGACCCTTTCATGACATCCGGCGCTCAAGAAGCTGGCGCTAGCTGTCCAGCACGACGGCGACGATGCCCGCGAAGTGCGCCAAGCGCGCCACCTCGGCGGCCCGGAAGTTCGGTCCGCCCGGCCGGGCGACCAGCAGCGCCTTCCCCGGCTTCCCCAGCGGGGTGGCGGCGAGTTCGGTCCCCAGTTCCTTCCAGGTCTCCGGGACCCAGGTCTCCTCGGCGTCGAGGATGGTGGCGCGTTCCAGCGGCAGCCACGGCAGGTCGGTGATCGGCGTCTCGGGAGCCGCGCTGGATGACGCCAGCCGCACCGCGCCCGCCTCCGAGTACTCGACGACGACGGCCCAGCCCGCCCGGATGATCCGCGGCACCCCTTCGGCGAGGATCTCCAGCCCCGAAGCGGGCTTCGCGGCGATCTCCTCGACCAGTTCGAGCTCGCGATGGGTGTCCAGCACCCCGGCGTACGGGCGGACGGCGTCGACCTCGACACCGTCGACGCTCTCGGCGGCGGTGATCAACGCGTCCGGCAGCCTGCCGGAGGGGATTTCGACGACGAGGTCGTCGATGGCGAGACCGCCGCTTCGCTCGACCACGTCCACACTCAGGATGTCGGCGCCGACGGTGCCGAGCGCGGTGGCGACCGCGCCGAGGGTCCCCGGGGTGTCCGGTAATTGGACCCGGATCAGGAACGACACACGCGCCCCTCTCGCCTCAGGCGTTCCAGCCTCGCCGTGGAACGCGCTACGCCGGGCGCCGATTGTGACAGACCGGACGGTGTAATGGGGCCCGCCATCCGGCCTTCGGGATAACGAACCAGGCACTCCTCAGCCGGAGTGCCCTGGCGTAACCCAGTCGAGTCCGCCGACACCGCCACCATAGACTTGCAGCTTCCGACAGAACCCGCACAGCACACCCCGGGAGTCACCCGCGTGCCCAACATTTCCCGCGACGAGGTCGCGCACCTCGCCAAGCTGGCCAGGCTTGCCGTCACCGAAGAGGAGCTGGACGTCTTCGCAGGCCAGCTCGACCAGATCCTGGACTCGGTGGCCAAGGTGAGCGAGGTCGCAGGCGAGGACATCCCGCCCACGTCGCACGCCGTGCCGCTGACCAACGTGTTCCGTGAGGACACGGTCCGACCGGGGCTGACCCAGCAGCAGGCGCTGGCCGGTGCTCCGGCCAGCGAAGAGGGTCGTTTCCGGGTGCCGCGGATTCTGGGAGAAGAGCAGTGACCGAACTCATCAAGCTGACCGCCGCCGAGCTGGCGGAGAAGATCCAGGCCCGTGAGGTCTCGGCCGTCGAGGTCACCCAGGCCCACCTGGACCGGATCGCCGAGGTCGACGACCACATCCACGCGTTCCTGCACGTGGACACCGAGGGCGCGCTCGACGCGGCCCGCGCGGTGGACGCCGACGTCGCCGAGGGCAAGGCGCCGAAGTCGGCGCTCGCCGGGGTGCCGCTGGCGCTCAAGGACGTGCTGACCACCAAGGGCATCCCGACCACCGTCGGTTCGAAGACCCTGGAGAACTGGATCCCGCCGTACGACGCCACCGTGACGCGCAAGCTGCGCGAGGCCGGTGTCGTGGTGCTCGGCAAGACCAACATGGACGAGTTCGCGATGGGCTCCTCCACGGAGAACTCCGCGTTCGGCCCGACGCACAACCCGTGGGACCACGCCCGCATCCCGGGCGGTTCCGGCGGCGGCTCCTCGGCGTCCATCGCGGCGTTCGAGGCCGCGATCGCGATCGGCACCGACACCGGCGGCTCGATCCGCCAGCCCGGCGCGGTCACCGGCACCGTCGGCGTGAAGCCGACGTACGGCGGTGTCTCCCGCTACGGTCTCGTCGCCTTCTCGTCGTCGCTCGACCAGGCCGGTCCCTGCGCGCGGACGGTGCTCGACGCCGCCCTGCTGCACGAGGTCATCGGCGGGTACGACCCGATGGACTCGACCTCGATCGACGCGCCGGTCCCACCGGTGGTCGCGGCGGCCCGCCAGGGCCTGACCGGGGACCTCAAGGGCGTCCGCGTCGGCGTCGTGAAGGAATTCGCCGGCGACGGCTACCAGCCGGGCGTGTTGCGGTCCTTCGAGGCCGCCGTCGAGCAGCTGCGCGCGCTCGGCGCCGAGGTCGTCGAGGTCTCGTGCCCGAACTTCACCTACGCGCTGCCCGCGTACTACCTGATCGCGCCGAGCGAGTGCTCGTCGAACCTCGCCCGGTTCGACGCCATGCGCTACGGCCTGCGCGTGTCCGACGACGGCGCGCACAGCGCCGAAGAGGTCATGTCGCTGACCCGCGAGAAGGGCTTCGGCCCCGAGGTCAAGCGCCGCATCATGCTCGGCACGTACGCGCTGTCCTCGGGCTACTACGACGCCTACTACGGCTCGGCGCAGAAGGTCCGCACGCTCATCACGCGGGACTTCGAAGCCGCGTACGAGAAGGTGGACGTGCTGGTCTCGCCGACCACGCCGACCACCGCGTTCAAGATCGGCGAGCGCGTCGACGACCCGATGGCGATGTATCTGGCGGACCTCTGCACCATTCCGTCGAACCTCGCCGGAAACGCCGCGATGAGCGTCCCGAGTGGACTGTCGCACGAGGACGGCCTGCCGGTCGGTCTCCAGATCATGGCCCCCGCGATGGCCGACGACCGGCTGTACCGCGTCGGCGCCGCCTACGAGGTCGCGCGCGACGCCGCCAATGGCGGTTCGCTGGTGCACGAGGTTCCGGAGCTGGGAGGAAAGAAGTGACCGCCGTGGTTGAGTTGATGGACTACGCCGACGTCATCGAGCGGTTCGACCCGGTGCTGGGCCTCGAGGTGCACGTCGAGCTGAACACGAACACCAAGATGTTCTGCGGCTGCGCCAACGAGTTCGGCGGCGAGCCGAACACCAAGGTGTGCCCGACCTGCCTCGGTCTGCCCGGCGCCCTGCCCGTCGTGAACGCCAAGGCGATCGAAGGCGCGATCCGCATCGGGCTGGCGCTCAACTGCGAGATCGCCGAATGGTGCCGGTTCGCCCGGAAGAACTACTTCTACCCGGACATGCCGAAGAACTTCCAGACCTCGCAGTACGACGAGCCGATCGCCTTCAACGGCTACCTCGACGTGACGCTGGACGACGGCGAGGTCGTGCGCGTCGAGATCGAGCGCGCGCACATGGAGGAGGACACCGGCAAGTCGCTGCACGTCGGCGGCGCCACCGGCCGGATCCACGGCGCCGAGCACTCGCTGCTCGACTACAACCGCGCGGGCGTGCCGCTGATCGAGATCGTCACCAAGACGATCGAGCACACCGGCGAGCGCGCCCCCGAGGTCGCCCGCGCGTACGTGAGCGCCCTGCGGGACCTGCTCAGCGCGCTGGACGTCTCCGACGTCCGCATGGACCAGGGTTCCCTGCGCTGCGACGCGAACGTTTCGCTGATGGCCAAGGACGCGACCGAGTTCGGCACGCGCACCGAGACCAAGAACGTCAACTCGCTGCGCAGCGTCGAGCGCGCCGTGCGCTACGAGATGACCCGCCAGGCGGCGATCCTCGCCGAGGGCGGCTCGATCAAGCAGGAGACGCGGCACTTCCAGGAGGCCGACGGCACCACGGCGTCCGGCCGCACCAAGGAGACCGCCGAGGACTACCGGTACTTCCCGGAGCCCGACCTGGTCCCGATCGCGCCGTCGCGCGACTGGGTCGAGGAGCTGCGCAAGACGCTGCCGGAGATGCCGTCGGAGCGCCGCAAGCGCATCCAGCGCGAGTGGAACCTGACCGACGAGGCGCTGCGCGACCTGCTCAACGTCGGCGCGGTCGATCTGGTCGCCGCGACCGTCGAGGCGGGCGCTACGCCGGACGAGGCCCGCAGCTGGTGGGTCAACACGCTGGCGCAGGAGGCCAACTCCCGCGAGATCGAACTGGCGGAGCTGGCGATCACCCCGGCGCAGCTGGCCGAGGTCATCGCGCTGGTCAACGCCGGTGAGCTGACCAACAAGCTGGCCAAGGAGGTCGTGCAGGGCGTCCTCGCCGGCGAGGGTTCGCCCGCCGAGGTCGTCGAGAAGCGCGGCCTGAAGGTCGTCTCCGACGACTCCGCGCTGATCGCGGCGGTCGACGAGGCGCTGGCCGCGCAGCCGGACGTCGCCGAGAAGATCCGCGGCGGCAAGGTGGCCGCGGCCGGGGCGATCGTCGGTGCGGTCATGAAGGCCACCAAGGGCCAGGCCGACGCCAAGCGCGTGCGCGAACTGATCGTCGAGCGAGTCGGTGCCTGATCTCGCTTTGAAGAGGGTCACCTGGCGTGAGTGGCTCGGCCTCGCGGCCGGGCTGCTCGCGCTGGTGGCCCTGTTCCTGCCGTGGACGACGCTGACCGCGTCGCGCCCGGAGATCGAGGACGCCCTGACGACGTTGCCCGCGAACGACGTCACGCGCGACGCGTGGCACGCGGGATTCCTCGCCTGGGCGCCGCTCTTCCTGGTTTTCCTGCCCGGTCTGGCCGTCGTGCTGTTCGGCCGCGTCGGCGCCGTCCGCCGCGCGGGCCTGCCGCATCTGTGGCTGATGGCGGTCATCGGCGCACTGCTGCTGATGGTGCTCGGCTGGACCACCCTCGACTGGCAGTTCGACGCCGACCAGCGCGGGATCTTCTCCGCCGCCGGCATCGAGATCGGCACGGGTCTCGGCCGCTACCTCGGCCTGGCCGCCGCTGTCGTCTCCGCCGTCGTCGCGTTCCTCGACGTCCGGCTCCTGCGGGCCGAAACCCGCACCCGCCGCCGCTGAGGCTTTCACGCATTTAGTTCTCTGGATGCACGAGGCCTACGCAAGTGGTCACCTACTTGCGCAAGACGCGCGCGAAGGGGACTTTCCCCGCATCAGACGCAGGTAAAGTCCCTTCGCGTCGGGCCCGCTGATTCTCGGCGCCGCTCAGGCCCGTAGCGCCGATTTCAGATGTCGCGAAAGCCACTTTCGGGACACCTGATGTCCCGAAAGTGGCTTTCGCGACACCCGCGCGCCGTCGCCGTCGCCGTCGCGCCACCCCCTGACCCCTCTCCGCCTTTGGATGCATAGGGGTTGCGCAAGAAAGCGCTTTCTGCCTACCGTATGTGGGCCTCATACGGACGGTGGAGGTCACGGGTGACGACCGGGAACCCCCTCCGGGCGGCCATCATCGGCACCGGAGGAATCGCCAAAAGCCATCTAGCCGCCTACGAAGCCCATCCGTCGGAAGTGACCGTGGTCGCCGCGGCCGACGTCGACGAAGCCAGGGTCGCCGGATTCAGCGCCGGCGACATCAAGCCGTACACCGATCTCCAGCGGCTTCTCGACGAGGCGAAGCCTGACATCGTCTCGCTCTGCACCCCGCCCGCGCTGCACGTCGAGCAGACCGTGCGGGCGTTGGCCGCCGGGGCGTGGGTCTGGTGTGAGAAACCGCCTTGTCTGTCCCTGTCCGAATACGACGAGATCACCGCGGCCGAGTCCGAGGGCGGGCCGTACGCGGGGTTCGTGTTCCAGCACCGGTTCGGTTCCGCCGCCGGGCATTTCCGCGCGCTGCTGGCCGCGGGCGAACTCGGGCGGCCGCTCGTCGCGCACTGCCAGACGACGTGGTTCCGCGACGCGGAGTACTACGCCGTCCCGTGGCGCGGCGACTGGGCGACCGAAGGCGGCGGACCCGCGATGGGCCAGGGAATCCACCAGATCGACCTGCTCCTGCACCTGCTCGGCGACTGGGCCGAGATCCGCGCGATGACCGGCAGGCTCGTGCACGACGTCCGCACCGACGACGTCTCGACGGCGTTGGCGCGCTTCGAATCCGGCGCGCTGGCCACGGTGGTCAACAGCGTGCTCTCGCCCGACGAAGTGAGCCGGATCCGCATCGACTGCTCCGGCGCGACGGTCGAACTGACCCACCTGTACGGCTACGAAAACGACGACTGGACCTACACGTCCGCCCCGCACGTGAGCAAGGAATGGCGCAAGCCGGCGACGAACGTCGCCAGTTCGCACACCGCTCAGCTGACCCACCTCCTCGCCGCGATCAGGGCGGGGGAACGTCCGCCGTGCAGCGGCGCCGAAGGGCGGCGGGCGCTCGAATTCATCGCCGCGCTGTACAAGTCCGCGTTCACCGGACGCGCCGTCCACGCGGGCGAAATCACCTCCGAGGATCCCTTCTACACAGCCATGAACGGGGAATCGTGAGCGCACCCATCACCGTCACCCACCGGCACGGCGAACGCGTCACCGTCGAGGCCGCGGGTGTCGAACTTCTGTCCTATGTGTACAAACCCGATCCGGCCGCCTACGAGTCGCGCAAGCCGTACACGCATCCGCTGCGGACACTGGCCGGACGCCAGGTCAGCGCCTACCGGCCCTCGGATCACCGCTGGCACAAGGGGCTCCAGATGACGTCGAGTCATCTGTCCGGCCAGAACTTCTGGGGCGGCTGGAGCTATGTGCCCGGCGATCGGTACCGGGACCTGCCGGGCCTCGTCGGTTCGATGCGGCACGACGGCTTCGAGGAGTTCGCCGTCGAGGACGAAAGCCTGACGCTGGGCGAGAAACTGACCTGGGTCGAGAACGGCGGCGGGGAATGGGCGCGCGAACGACGTGATCTCGTCGTCCATTCCGTCGCGCCGGACGAGGGCTGCTGGGCCCTCGACTGGGCGATCACCTTGACCAACATCCGCGACGCGCCACTGGAATTCGGCAGTCCGACGACGGCAGGGCGCGAGATGGCGGGCTACACCGGGCTGCACTGGCGCGGGCCTCGCGAGTTCAGCGGCGGCGAGATCCTCGGCCCCGGCGCCCTGGGCGGCGAGGAGATGATGGGACGGCAGGCGCCGTGGCTGGCGTTCGTCGGCGAGCACGACGAGGTCGACGCGAAATCAACGCTGGTTTTCGCGCACGCGCCGGAAAACGAGCGGGCGATCCACGAGTCGCACTGGTTCGTCCGGTCGCGTGCCATCCCGACGGTGGCGTTCTCCTGGGCGTTCTTCGACGAGTTCACCCTGCCGCCCGGGGAAAGCTTCCATTACCGCTACCGCGTGGTGGTGGCGGACGGCGCCTGGGACCGCGACCGCGTCGAGCGCTATCTGAAGACCCATGGATTCTGAGGAGGTCCCCGTGTTCCCGCTTCCCGGCGGCATCGGCCTTTCCCATCTGCGCGCCTACCCCTGGGAGGCCGCGGACGGGGTGTGCGGTGGCAGCCCGCATCTGCACCTCGCCTGCACCGAGGCCTACGTCGTCACCGGCGGCCGCGGCGCGGTGCAGACGCTCGACGCCGGCGGCTACCGGGAGACCGGTCTCGAAGCCGGGGTCGTCGCGTGGTTCGCCCCCGGGACGGTCCACCGGATGGTGCAGCGCGACGACCTGCGGATCACCGTGCTCATGCAGAACAGCGGCCTGCCCGAAGTGGGCGACGCGGTCTTCACCTTCCCGCCGCCGATCCTCGCCGACCCGGACGCGTACGCCGAGGCCGCCGCGATGCCCGTCGACGACGACACGGCCCGTCGCCGCCGCGATCTCGCGATCGCGGGCTACCTGCCTATCCGGGACGCGCTCGTCTCGGGGGATCCCGGTCCGCTGCGGGACTTCCATCGTGCGGCCGCCGCGCTGGTCGCGCCGAAGGTCGGCGCCTGGATCCCGCTCTGGCGCTCCGGTGCGCTGGCCGCCGCCGAACTGACCGGGGAACACCTGAAGGCCTTGGCGAACGGTGACGCGAGCCATCTCGACCGATCCGGTGTCCGGGTCGTCCGGCCGTCCGAAGAGGACGGTTACGGCATGTGCGGCCGCAGGGTGGAGTACAGGATTGAAATGTGACCATGTGGTCATCTATTTGTCTGTCATGACTCACTCGGGACTCTCGTCGCGCTGCTGTCCGGCGCCCTGGTCCTCTGCAGCCACGGGTTCCGGGCCACCGTCGGCAAACCGCGGCGGACGATCACCAGCGGGATGTCCATGGGGACACCCCGGGCCGGTTCGACGGACCGGCGCGACGGCGATCCCGCCCTGCTGCCCCGGATGGACACCGGCCGCTGGCCCGCCACCGATCCGCATCGGCTCACCGTCGCCGCGACCGCTACCGGCTCGTACCGGACCTGTTCGACCCTCAGGGCAAGGAAAAGGCCATGCCGCCGTCGTTCACGCGGCCTTCGCGTACCTAGTCCTTGCCGCCCCCGCCGGCGCTGCTCACCGGCGTGATGATGAGGACGCGGTCGTCGCTCGACACCGGTGACCCGCCGTCCTTGTTGAGCGTCCCGGTCACCGCCATCTGCGGGTTGATCATGCTCATCGCGCCCATCCGGCCGAAGGTCTTCGGCGGCTTGCCGACCTTGCCGTCCATGCTGACGTTGGGCTTGCCGGTCACCGCGCCGTCCGGGGTGACCGGCAGGTTCTGCAGGTTCCCCGCTGTCGACGTCGTGAGGGTGAGATAGCCGGTGGCCTCGACGAAGTCCGCGCAGCCGGCCACGCCGGGCTTGTCGGTCCAGCTCCACGCCGGGGTGCTCAGCGGCTGGCCCGCGCGAAGCCGGTACAGAACGTCCTTGTCGGCCATCCGGTCCGTCAGCCACAGGCGCGAACCGCTCTGGTCGCGGCACAGCCCGCCGGGGGAGTGCACGCCGGTCGAGAAGACCGCCGAGCCCGCCGTCGGGTTGCCAGGGGCCGGCTTGCCGGAGGTGTCGATGCGCAGCACCTTCCCGGCGAGCGACGCGGGATCGGCCGCGAGCCCGGGGTTGCCCGCGTCGCCGGTGGCGACCAGGAGCGCGCCCTTGGCGTCGGTGCCGATCGCGCCGCGGTTGCCGCTGGAGCCCTTGGGGATGCCGGTCAGCACCGGTTTCGGCGCCTGCCCCTTCGCGAGCCGGACGACCCGGTTGTCGGTCGGGGTGGTGATGTAGGCGAAGACGAGCTGGTCCTCGGCGAAGCCCGGCGAGAGGGCGAGCGAGGTGAGGCCGCCGTCGCCGGCACCGTCCACCGGGATGGTGGCCCAGTCGGCTGGATCCTTCCCGGCGGCGGCGAGCTTGATCCGGCCGCTCTTGCGTTCGCCCGCGAGCGCGCTGGGCGAGGTGCCGTCGCCGGGGATCGCGGCCACGGCGGCGACGGTGTCCAGGCAGGTCGCGATGACGGCCTTGTCGAAGTCCTTGCATCCCTGCGGCGGCGGGACCGGCGTCGGCGGCTGGTTCTGCCCGTTCCCCCGGCCCGGGCCGCCGGGACCGGAGTCGCCCGCGTCGCCACCGGGTCCGACCTGCGGCGGGACCTCGGGGGACGGGGGATTGACCGGGGTGAACTTCTGCCCGGCGGCCGTGTTGTCGAAGTCGGCGCAGCCGGAGAGCATCAGCGCGCCGCAGGCCAGGATGGTCAGCGGCGCGGTCCATTTCCGCCGGTACCGGGTACGCACGACGCCAGCGTAGGTGGGCGTACGTGAGCCAAGGGTAAGCGGTACTGGATACCGTGGTGATCATGACGGTAACCGTGCTCGTACCCGACGAAGAGGGAGTGGCGGCGCTTTCGGAGATCGAAGGCGTGCGCCCGGTGGTGTACCGCCGCGGGGAGCCAGTGCCCGCCGAGGCCGCTCAGGCCGAGGTCCTCGTGACCGGTGACCGGCCCAGCGAGGAACTCTGGCGCGAACTGCCGAACGTCAAACTCGTGCAGCTGCTGGTGGCGGGGGCCGAGGACTGGGTCGGCAAGGTGCCGGACGGCGTCCTGCTCTCGACCTGCCGCGGCGCGCACGGCGGGAGCTCGGCCGAATGGGTCGTCGCGGTCCTCCTGACGATCTACCGCGATCTCGGCGGATTCGCCGAGGGCCACCGGCGCAAGCACTGGGAGCGCCGGATCACCGACACCCTCCAGGGCAAGCGGGCGCTCATCGTCGGCGCGGGGGACCTCGGCAGGCATCTGCGCCGACGGCTGGAGACGTTCGACGTGCGCTGCACGATGGTCGGCACGACGGCCCGCGAAGGCGTGCACGGCGTCGGCGAGCTGCCGGAGCTGCTGCCCGAACACGACATCACGGTGCTGATGGTGCCGCTCACCCCGCATACCCGGGGCCTGGTCGACGCGGCGTTCCTGGCCGCGATGCCGGACGACGCGATCCTGGTCAACGTCTCGCGAGGGCCGGTCGTGGTCACCGACGCGCTCGTCGCGGAACTCGCGTCGGGACGGCTGCGCGCCGCCCTCGACGTCACCGAGCCCGAGCCGCTGCCCGCCGGGCATCCGCTGTGGGACGTGCCGGGACTGCTGCTGACACCGCACGTCGCGGGAGCTGTCAGCGGGAGGCGGCAGCGCGCTTACGCGGTGGCCGTCCGGGAGCTGAGCCACTATATGAGCGGGGAACTGCCGAAGAACCTCGTCCACGGCGAATACTGAGCGGCATGGCGACTCTTCATGTCGGCTGCGCGATGTGGACGCACAAGGCGTGGGCCGGGCGGTTCGTGCCGCGATCGGCGCCCGCCGGGGAACGCCTGCGGGCGTACGCCGGGTGGTGCAACGCGGTCGAAGGCAACACCACCTTCTACGCGACGCCCGCCCGGGACACCGTCGCGACGTGGGCGCGGCAGACCGGTCCCGACTTCCGGTTCGTGGTCAAACTGCCCAAGGTCGTCACGCACGAGAAACGGCTCACCGGCGTCGAAGCCGAGATGCGGGCGTTCCTGGACGCGATCGAACCGCTCGGCGAACGGGCGGTCCTGTGGACGCAGCTGCCCGCTTCGTTCGGCCCGTCCGACGTCGACGTCCTCGGCCGCTTCCTGCGGCGGCTGCCTGCCGGCCTCCGGCGTGCCGTGGAGGTGCGCCATCCCGACTTCCACTCCGACGCGCGGGCGACGTCGCTGCTGGAGGGGGCACTCGCCGACGCGAACGCCGAGTGGGTGCCGTTCGACACCGTCGTGTTCTTCGGCAGCCCGCCGGTCAGCGAGGCCGAACAGGACGCCTGGGCCAAGAAACCCCGGCTGCCGCGGCGGACGCGGGCGCTGACCGACCGGCCGGTCGTCCGGTATCTGGGCCGGGATTCGGTCGAGGAGACCGTCGAAGGATGGCGGCCGTGGGCCGAGGTCGTCGCCGGCTGGCTGCGCGAGGGCCGTTCGCCGACGATCTTCCTGCACACCCCCGACAACGACGACGCCCCGGAGCTCGCCCGCCGGTTCCACGACGACGTGCGCGCCCTGGTGCCCGGACTCGATCCGCTGCCGGAGCCGGAACCGGTCGAACCCGCGACCCTGTTCTGAGCTGCTCCGCCACTCCGCCTGTCTTCGAAACAGTCGCCTGACGGGCCGGTTTCCCCTACCCTTCGCGCGTGAGCGATGACTATCAGACCAGCATGATCTCGGACGTGGCCGACGCGGACAGCGGCCCGGCCCCGGCGGAGACCAGGGGCGGGATCGATCTCGGTCTGCTCGTCCTGCGAGTGGTGCTCGGCGTGACGATGGGCGCGCACGGGCTCCAGCACCTCTTCGGCGCTTTCGGCGGGCCCGGGGTCGGCGGCTTCGCCAAGGTGCTCGGCAGCCTCGGTTACACCAGCCAGACCACGCTGCTTTCGTGGATCACCGGCATCAGCGAGCTGCTCGGCGGCGCGCTAGTCCTGGTGGGCCTGTTCACCCCGGTCGGCGCGGCCGCGCTGGTCGGGGTCTGCGCGAACATCGTGTTCGTGAAGTTCGGCGGCGGGTTCTTCCAGAAGGACGGGCAGGGCTTCGAGTTCGAGCTCCTGCTGGGCGCCGCTTCGCTGACCGTCCTGCTCGCGGGATCCGGCCGGATCGCGCTGGACGTCAACACCCCCTGGCGGAAGCGGCCGCTTTCGTTCGGGCTGATCGGTCTGCTGCTGGCCGCCGCCGCTTCGGTCGTGGTGATCGTCCTCTGCCGCTGACCACCCGCGGCTCCCCGTGCCGTGCGTGTCATGAAAGGGTCGTTCAGGACGTTTTTCGTCCTGAACGACCCATTCATTTAAAATGGGGGGGGGGTGTCCCCCACATTTTAGGGTGGAGATAG
>NZ_JBFBGL010000036.1:0-91983 GCF_040684635.1 Amycolatopsis sp. NPDC089917
TGCCCGGTGAAGGCCCCGTGGACACGACGAAGGCCCCGAGCGGAATTACGCTCGAGGCCTCGCCTGAGTGCGCGGGCTAGTTCCAGCTAGACCGCAAGTCCCTGCTCCACCGCAACCACGCAGAAGGGCTTCAGGACCCTCACCGCCCCACTCACGGGCGGAGAAGACAACGCACGGAGACCCGGCGACACGGACAGCGGCATACGACGCGGCGACCGTGTGACGACAGAGGTGGTCATGATGCCTCCAATCCAGGCCGGGGACTTTCCGTGGCTTGCGAGAACAAGAATGCCGCGCCCCTCTCCGAGGAGAGTCCACTCGTGGACACCGGACACTCGATTCCCGAACTCGTGCAGGTCAGCAGTGTGGCAGATCCGTCCACAAAGATCACGTGGACATTCGTGGACACCTATCGATGAACGCCCGGGCCTTTCGTGTTCGGGGGATCCCCGTCCGCGTCAGAGGTCCTCCATGTACGGCCGGTCGAACCAGTCGTCCTCCTCGTCGCGCCGTCGGGCCGGCCGGGATTCCCGCGGCGGCTCGGCCACGGCACGCAGTTCCGCCTCGGCGGCCTCGACGTCCAGATTTGCCAGCTCGTCGACCTCGCGGCGCACCGCCTCCTGGGCGTGCGCGCGCAATTCCCGGAGCTCGGCAGGCGGGATCTTGTCGAGCAGCCGGCGTAGGGCCGCGCCTTGGGCGGAGAGTTCGTCGGCGACGGGCCGGTGCGACAGGAGTTCGCGCGATTGCCGCTTGCCCGCCAGGACGTCCTTGGCGAAATCGGCTCCGGCCCCCGTTCCGGACGCGGCCAGCAGTCGCAGCATGTTGTGCCGGGCGGCAGGCCAGTGGGGGCTGTCCGCGGGATCGATGGATGTCATAGCCGCGCCCCCTGTCCGCAGTTCGCGTGCGGATGGTCGTAGGTGAAGGGCCAGCTGGGGAGCTCGGTGGTGCGCGCGGTGGCGCGGGTCGCGTCGACGATGCCCCAGCCGAGTTGGAACTGGTGTGACAGGGCCAGGATGGCGCTGATGGTGGTGCGGATGACGCCGGTTTGGTCGATGGCGGCCATGATGAGCGCGGCGAGCTGTTTGACGTCGCCGTTGAAGAGCCCGAGCAGCTTTTTGCCCGTGGTGAGTGCGTCGATGACATCGAGAATGAACCCGAGGACGTCCTTGCCGGACTTCGCGGCCGCCGTCGCCCCTTTGGTGTAGATCAGCAGCAGGATGTCGACCAGGGCGCCCAGGCCGTGCTTGAGGTCCTGCATCAGGTGGTACGCCGCTCGGGCCAGGCCCTCGATGGCGTCGCCCGCCGCGCCGCAGTATCCGGACAG
Source organism: Amycolatopsis sp. NPDC089917 (assembly GCF_040684635.1). Lineage (NCBI taxonomy): Bacteria > Bacillati > Actinomycetota > Actinomycetes > Pseudonocardiales > Pseudonocardiaceae > Amycolatopsis > Amycolatopsis sp. NPDC089917. The sequence goes on from NZ_JBFBGL010000036.1 coordinate 1,325, forward strand.
GTCCAGGCACGCCTCGTGGTACTTGTCGAGCCAGTCCTTGGCGGCGTCGGCCGCGCGGCCGATCCATTGATCCTGGATGCCGTACCGGCCCTGGTTGATGTTGGCGGCGAGGCCGGCGAACCCGGATTCGGTGTCGCGGAAGAGGACCGCCTGCTCCTGCAACGCTTTCCAGTCGCCGATCACGGCCTGGGCGGCCAGGTGGAAGATGTCCACACCGGTGAGGTCCTCGATGAACCCGGCCACGTCGCCCAGCGTGCCGCCGAGATCGAGGATCTCCTCGGCCGCTTCCCCGGCCTTGACCGGCCACCAGTCCGGGTTGTCGATCTTCTCCTGGCTCGGGCCCGGATAGTTCACGGGCGCCACTTCCCGGAAGGAACCCGCGGACGCCGGATCGCGGACCTCGTCCCGGCCGACGCGTTCGACCTCGATCTCCTGGAGCATCCGGTCCAGTTCTTCCACCTTGGCGCGTGCGGTGTCGCGGTACCAGACGGACGCGCAGTGGAGTGTGTCGCCGGCGGAGACACCTGTGCCGAACGCGATACCGAGGTGGTTTCGCGTGTCGCTCTGCCAGCCGTCCAGCTTCGGCCAGATCCGCGCGAGCAGCCCCTCGCCGTCGTCGCCGGTGCGGCCGCCGTCCACGATGACGGTGCGGAACGCCTGACGGAAGTCGCCTGCCCCATCTCCCTGTCTTCGGACGAGGCCGGCGAGTCCGTCCAGCGCCTCCGGCCGCACGAAGAACCCCGCTCCGGCTTGCACCATCGATCCGCCCCCTTGCTCCCCGGCCGCTCGACCCGCCGGGTCGATGTGGCACTTGAGGGTAGGATGTCACATTTGCCGGAGCGGTTCCATCGGAGCGCGGAGGGCGGCCGGTGCGTCGGTGAACGAGATCTGCGGCCTTCTCGGGCAGGGGGTGATGTCGAGGCGGCCGGATCGGCTCCGACCCCCTCCGTGAAGGCGCCGGACGGCGGCGCTTCGGAGGCGAAGGAGGCCTTGTGATGAGCAAGGTGGTGCTGGATGTGTCGATGTCGCTGGACGGGTTCACCGCCGGACCGAACGTCCGGGCCGAGGAGCCCATGGGCGACGGCGGCGAGCGGCTGCACGAGTGGATGGCGGGGGAGGGGCCCGACGCCCGCGCTTTCGAGGAGATCAACGCGATCGTCGGGGCCACCGTCATCGGGCGGCGCACCTTCGACCTCGGTCTGCGCCCGTGGGGCGGCACGCCGTGGCCCGGCGCCCCCGCCTTCGTGGTCACGCACCGGACCAGGGAAGACCTCCTCGGCGACAACGGCGGCACGTTCGCTTTCGACGGTCTGGAGGCCGCGGTCCGGCGCGCCAAGGACGCCGCCGGGGACAAGGACGTGCTGGTGATGGGCGCGGACGTCGCCGGGCAGCTGCTCGAAGCGGGCCTGCTCGACGAAGTCCATCTGCACATCGCCCCGGTGGTGCTGGGGCAGGGGACCGGCCTGTTCTCCGGCCGCCTGGGCGAGCTGGTCCCGCGGGGCGAACCCGTCACGGGGATCGCGACCCATCTGCGTTTCCGCGTCGGGCGCGACATCGCGGGGTGACCGCCGGGTCGAACCGAGCGACGCTCGTGGAGGCTCCGGGCGGTCAGCCGAGACCTTCGGGGGTGACCAGGCAGAACGGGTGTCCGACCGGATCTTCGTACACGCGGTAGCCGATGGGCTTGTCGGAACCGTCGAGCAGACGCCCGCCGAGGGCGAGGACCTCCCGTTCGGTCTCGTCCAGATCGGCCACGAGCAGATCGAGGTGCACCTGCTGCGCGGGCTCGCCCCGCAGCCAGTCCGGGCGGACGAAATGGTCGGTGCGATGGAGAGCGAGGTCCGGCTGGCCATCGCCCAGCGCGAGGTGCACGTGGTCCGCGCAGTCCTTGGTCCGGCTCGCGCCCAGAAGCGCCTCGTAGAAGGGTGCGAGCGCTTGCGGGTCGGGGCAATCCACCACCACGACGGCGATCCGGGGTCGCGGCTTGGGAATATGAGGCATATCACATCCTATTTGTCCGATTGCCGGGGTCTCCCGCGCCGACATGCTGCGAACGCACGAATGGCCGACTCAGGGAGGATTCCATGACCGAAGACGAAACAGTGCCCCGGTTTCCGATGGCTCGCGCGGCGGGCTGCCCGCTCGCTCCGGCGCCGGAACTGACCCGGCTGGCCGAGCGTGAGCCGGTGTCGCGGGTGCGGTTGTGGGACGGCGGCACGCCATGGCTCGTCACCCGGCACGAGGACGTGCGCGCGGTGCTGGCCGACCCGCGCGTCAGCGTCGACGCCACGCGGCCCGCCTTCCCGCACACCAACGCGGTGAGCAAGGCCCGCGACACCCGGATGAAAACACTGATGCAGATGGACGCGCCGGAACACACTGCCCAGCGACGACTGCTGACGCCGGAGTTCACGATCAAGAAGATGGAGGCCCTGCGGCCCCGGATCCAGCGGATCGTCGACGACCTCGTCGGAGAACTGCTCGCCGGTCCCCGACCGGTGGATCTGGTCGAGGCCTTCGCGTTGCCTGCCCCGTCGCGGGTGATCTGCGAACTGCTGGGCGTGCCCTACGCCGACCGCGACTACTTCCAAGGAGTCGCCCGCACCCTCGTCATGGACGAACGCGATCCCAAGAAAGCGTTGGCCGCCGGCGAACAGCTGAACGCCTATCTGGAGAACCTGGTGCTGGAGCGGGACGCCGAGCCCGGTGACGACCTGCTCAGCACGTTGACCGTCGAGCAGTACCGGACCGGTGCGATGACTCCCCGCGAGATCGCGACGCTGGGCCAGCTGCTCCTGGTCGCCGGACACGACACGACCGCGAGCATGATCACCTTGGGGACCGTCGCGCTCCTGACCCATCCGGATCAGCTTCACGTCGTCCGTGACGCCGAAGACCCCGCGGTGGTGGCCAACGCCGTGGAAGAGCTTCTGCGCCACCTGTCCGTCACCCACACCGAGGCCCGCCGTGTCGCGCGGGAAGATCTGGAGATCGGTGGCCGGCTCATCCGCGCCGGCGAGGGCATCGTCGCGGTGAAGAGCACCGCCAACCGGGACCCCTCCGTCTTCCCGGACCCCGGCGCTCTCGACGTCCACCGCAAGACCCGTCACCATCTCGCTTTCGGCTACGGACGGCACCTGTGCCCGGGTGCCCCGCTGGCGAGAGTGGAGCTTCAGGTCGTCTACCGCACGCTGTTCCGCCGTGTGCCGACCCTGGCGCTGGCGAAACCGCCGAGTGAATTGGAATTCGACGAGAACGCGATCTTCTACACGGTGCGGGAGTTGCCCGTCACCTGGTGAACGGGGGAGGGCAGCACGCCGTCGCGTGCTGCCCTCCCTTCGCCGCCCTCCCCGACGTTCTCGACCGGCGGACCGCTAATCCTCGTCAGCGGCGCCGGTGTTCTCCTTCGGCACCATGAGCTTGCAGTCCCCGGAGGACTTGATCTCCTGATCGGTGGCGGCGGCCACCTGGCCGAAGTTCTTCACGAAGCTGTCGTGGATCCCGTCGTCGTCCAGGATCCGGATGACGTTCTCGTCGTTGTCGTGCAAGGACGGATTGTTGAAGTTCTGGCTGCCGGTGAAGACGACCTTGGTGCCCGGCTTCAGATAATCGCCCTCGATCATCATGTTCTTCTGGTGGATGCCGTGCTTGTTACCGGCTTTGAAGCCCCGAAGCCGAATTCGATCCGGCTTCCCCTGCACCAGTTTCTTGCACGAATCCTCGGTCATCCTCAAGGCGACGATGTCCACCGAGCAGCCCTGGGAGGCCAGCGAACGCAGCTTTTCGACGACCTTCGTCCGGGTCAGGGACCACACCCCGATGCGGATCTTCGTCTTCCCCGACTGGCAGCCGACCTCCTTCAAGGAGTTCTCGACGGTGTCGTTGCCTTCGGCCTCGCGCCTCGGATAGAAGTAGCTCTTGGTGTTCCCGGTGACGACGGGTGGATGCGCCGCGTAGTAGTCGGGGTCCGGCTTGGCCCCGTCCGCCACTTTCCGCAGATCGGCGAAGTAGCCGTTGTACCTGGCGAACAGACCCGCGTTCCCGACGTCGGTGTAGTAGCTGTTCCAGCCGCCCTTTCCGCCTGTCGTGTTCTCGCTGAAGTTGGCCGAACCGGTCGCGACCACTTCCTTGGCGTCGAGCGTCCTGTCGAACAGGAAGAACTTGTTGTGCATCGCGTTCGTGCCGTTGCACCCCCGGCCGTCCGCGCAGCTCTTCGCCCACGAATTCTTGTCGCCGGTCTTCGCGAGCCGGTTCTTCAGGTCCTGGTAGTTCGGGTGGTCCGCCGCCGTTTCGTTGACCACCACCTGGACGTGGACCCCGCGCTCCGCGGCGTCCGCGAGCGCGTCCGTGATCGGCGCGTCCCGGAGCAGGTATTGCGCGGTCTTGATGGTCGAGTTCCCGGCGGCGCCGCGGATCAGCTTCTCCAGGTACTCGACGATCTGACCGCCGCCCGGCGTGTTGAAGTCCGCCCGGGTGGTCAGTTGCGGCGCTGCCGCGGCGACGGCCGGGGCGCTGGTCATGCCCGCCGCCAGCAGCGCGGTCGCCAGTGCCCCGATCCGCAGACGCGACCGGGTCGTCCTGTGACGTTCCATCTCGTTGTTCCCCCTGTGGTGGTGCTTCCCCTCCGACCGCTCAAACGCTGCCGAGCGCGGGACACCCTGGCAAGCGAAACCGTGCAGAGCGGGACAGTGAGACGAAACCCCCCTTCTGACCTGCGATGACGTCGCGCCGTGAGACGCGATCCGGTGAAGTCGCCCGACGAGCGGCTCGCGATGGGACACTGGTTGTCCGCTCAGGAGCCCCGGCGGGCGGTTGAGCCGGGGACCGGCACGCGGCGCGGAGGGGGCTCAGCGGTATGGCGAGCGAGGCGGCTGTCGCGCTGACGGCACTTCTCACCGACCTGAAACAGCGGAGCGGGCTGAGTTACGAACAACTCGCCCGCAAGGTGCACCTGAGCCGGTCGACCGTGCACCGCTACTGCACCGGGCGGAGCCTGCCCGCGACGTTCGCGCCGATCGAGACGATCGCGACCGCGTGCCGCGCGAGCCGGGACGAACTGGCGAAGCTGTACCGGCTGTGGGAGCGAGCGGACCGGGGCGAGGCCGTCGTCCCGGACCCACCCGTCACCCGCCCGCCCGATCTGGCGGCGGCCCCGCGGAGGTGGCCGGGCCGGCGGCAGCCGCTGACCCACGTCGCTCTCGCGGCGGTCCTCGGGGTCGTCCTGCTCGCCGGTGGTGCCATGGCCAATCCGCCCGACCGGCGGGAGCCCGCCGCCGCTCCCGCGATCCAGGCGTCGATGTGGACGAACGCGCCGCGCCCGCTCGAGCCGGAGTTCGTCGGGGTGACGACGAACTCCAACACCGGGCAGATGCCAGCCTTCCGCGTCGGATCCGTCCGGTTGTGGAACACGCGCACCCGGTGGCAGAACCTGGAACCCTCGCGGGGCCGGTACGACTGGAAGACGCTCGACCGGCTCGTGACCGGCGCGCGCGGCGCCGGTCTCCCGGTGACCCTGACCTTCGGCGGCACCCCGTCCTGGGCGAGCCCGAACAGCCCGAAGTCGGTCTTCACCGACGACTCCCGCGCCGGCCCGCCCGACGACCTCGCGGACTGGGACCGCTTCGTGCGCGCTGTCGCCGAGCAGTACCGCGGCCGGATCACCGCTTACGAGCTGTGGGATCTGGCCAATCACCGGGACTTCTTCACCGGTTCGATGGCCGATCTCGCCGAGATGACGCGCCGGGCGAGTCAGGTGATCAAGGCCGTCGACCCGGCCGCGACCGTGGTGTGCCCGTCGATGGGCGAGCTCTGGGATCCCGCGGCCTTCGACGGACTGCGGCGGTTCGCCAGGCTCGGCGGCTACGATCACTGCGACGCCGCCGCGGTGAAACTGGCTCCCCGCAACGATTCCGATCCGCCGGAGACGATGCTTCCGTTGGCGGAGGAGATCGAAAAGGCGCTGCAGGAAGCCGGGGCCGGTATCAGGCTGTGGAGCACCGGCTCGGCGTACGACGTGAACAGGCAGCGATCCGTGGACGCCGATCGGGGTGCGCGGCACGCGGTCCGGTTCTTCCTGTCCGGGCTCTACGCGCAATACCGCCGCATGTACTTCTACAACTGGGGCAGCGCCAAGATCCCCATCGTGCTGCAACCGGCGGGCGGCCCGCCCACGAAGGCCGCGCGGCACGTGGATCGCCTGCACCACTGGCTGGCGGGAAGCCGGATCCACGCGTGCGGGCAGGGTCGTGCGGCCGGGCTGCCCGAACACCTCTGGCAATGCCGGTTCGACCAGGGCGGCCGGACGTTCCTGATCTGGTGGACGATCGACCGGTCCGAGCGGATCCCGGTGGCCTCGGGCGCCACCGCCGTCGAACATCTCGACGGCACCGGCGAAGCGGTCACGGCCGGCGCCGAGGTCACCGTCACCGGAAGCCCGATCCTGCTCAGACTTGGTTGAGGGCGTGTAGCAGGCGGCGAAGCGGGACGGCAGGGCGAAGCCCCATCGCCCGGCTCGGCGCGATGAGGGGAGAAGCTACTCGCCGACCACCGCCGCCCGCATCGCGTGCTGAACGATCTCCCAGACGTTCCATGGGGCCTGGACACCTCGATCGGCGTAATCGCCGGCGCGGACGGGCAACCGGGGACGCCGCAGTCCTCGTCGGGATCGGTGTTCGAGCCGTGCTCGAACTCGTAGTGGAAGCACACGTAGTGCATCCGCTCGAAGGTCTCGAAGCGGTCCCGGCCCGACCGCGCCCGCCGACCACACCTCCGGCACGTCAAGGCGTTGTCTTCACGAGGCATCGGCGGATCATCGCTCACGAGTCGAGCGTTTCGGAGACGGCGCGCATCGCGCGTCCGACCGCCCGCAGGTCGTCCGGTTCGATCACGTCGACGAAATGCTCGCGGACGGTGCGGAGGTTGTCCGGCGCGGCGCGGCGCAGGGTCTCGTGCCCCTCGTCGGTGAGCCGGGCGCGCACGCCGCGACCGTCGTCGGTGGTCGACTCCCGCCGGACCAGGCCGCGCACCTCCAGTCCGTTGACGCGGTGCGAGAGCCTGCTGCGCGAGTAGTACGCCGATTTCGCCAGGTCAGCCATGCGCATCGAGCCGTCGCCGGTTTCGGACAACCGCACCAGGAGTTCGTACTCCGCCAGGGAAAGCCCGTGCTGCTCGCGCAGCCGCCGGTCGAGCAGGTCGACGAAGCGGACGGATCCTTCGATGAACGCACGCCAGTCGCGCTGCTGGTCGGTGTCGAGCCAGTCGGTCACGGCGCCCACGGTAACAGTTGACGACTTCAACCACTTCGGTCTAGCTTTGGTTGAAGTCTTCAACTAGATGGGGATCGTGATGACGAACGAAGCCTGGGTGATGCAGGAGAAGGACGCGGAGGTCGTCGAGAGGCCCGCGTTGTGGTTGCTGGCCGACGGTGAGCACACGGGCGGGCACCTCGGCGCGAACCGGCTTTCCTTGCGGGCAGGGGAAGCCGGCACGAAACCGCATTACCACGAGAAATCCGCGGAGGCCTTTTACGTGCTCGACGGGGCACTGCGGATGTTGGTGGGCACCGAGATCGTCACGGTCGAGCGAGGCGGCTACGTGGTGATCCCGCCGGGCGTCCGGCACGCCTTCGCCGCGCCGCCGGACACCGCCGCCGACGTGCTCATCACGCTGGCGCCCGGTGTCGAACGGTTCGGGTATTTCCGTGCGCTGCCCGAGATCCTGCGCGGAAACGTCGCTCCGGAGGAGGTCGAGCGCCTCCACGAGCGATACGACGTCCACTTCGTCGACGCGCCGGAATGGGACTGACCGGCGCTCACTCGCTCTCGTGGACCTCCGGGTCGAGGATGACGCGTTTGATGGGAATCCTGGACCACGGTGGCCCGGGCCGGAGTGCGATCACGGTCCAGCAGTTTCATCGTGACGCCCTTCCGAGCGGACCGCGCGAGCTCACGAGGTTTCTCGTTGTCCCGAGTGGTAGAGCATCACGCCGTGGTTCACGCGACGGCCGAGGGTGATCGGATCGTGCTCGCCCAAAGCGGCCGCCGAAGCCTCGACGAGCGCTTGCTGCTGTTCCGCCGCCTCGCGGACATTGCCGGAATCGAGCAAAAGGTAGGCCAGCAGGCTTTGGCTGAACAGGGTTTCCGAATCGGTCTCGCCGAGAACGCGGGAGCAATCGTCTTTCGCGGCGCGCAACTCGCTTTCGGCCTCCTCCATTCGGCCTACCCGATGCAGGGCGAAACCGAGAAGATTCCTGGCCTTCAACGTTTCCCGATGATCCGCGCCGAACCGGTCCATGACGAGAGCGACCGCGGCCCGGCGTGCTGGGATCACATCGTTCTCCGACATACTGCCTCCCCTGATGTCGAAACGCTCACTCGATTCGAGAGTACCGACATCTTCGCCACTTATGATCTCGTCGCGCCTTCCCGGGAGGCGCGATCATGACGAAAGCGTTCCCCGCGTGGACGATCATCGAGGCCGCTCAATCCGGGGAAACGAGATCGGGCATGCCCCTGAGCTGCCGGCGCGAGGTGATGCCGAGTTTGCGGAAGATGTTGCGGAGATGGGCGTCCACCGTGCGGGGGCTGACGAACAGGCGCGTCGCCACCTCTTTCGACGTCGCGCCCGAGGCGACTTGGCGCGCGATGTGCATCTCCTGCATGGTCAGGTGATCATAGGAGTGTTCGGAGCGGCTGCGCGCGACTTCTCCGGTCGCGCGCAGCTCGTCGGCGGCCCGCCGGGTGAACGCCTCCAGCCCGATCCTCGACAGCTGTTCGTGCGCGGTGCGCAGGTGTTCCCGTGCGTCGCGTCGGCGGCCCGCGCGGCGTAGCCATTCCCCGTACAGGAGGTGCGCCCGCGCGAGGTGCGTGGGGAGCGAGCTGCCCGTCAGGTGTCCGAGCGCCTCCAGGTAGTCGTCTTCCGCGTCGCTGACCAGCGCCCGCGCGCCCGCCGCCACGCCGAGGGCGAAGCCGGTTCCCGCGGGTTCTGTGCGCTGTGCCAAGGATTCCAGCGCGGACCGGGCGACGGCGTGCTCACCACACCGGACGGCGGCTTCCACCAGTTCGGGCAGCGCGATGCCGGTGAGGAAGAGATCCCCGCTCGACACGGCCCGCGTCGCCGCCTCCAGCGCGGCCGGATAGTCGGCGAGGCCGTTGTACAGCACGGCCGTCGCCCAGTGGGTGTTCGCGGCCAGCTGGCCGTTACCCCGGTTCGTCGCCTCGGCGGACAGGGCGAGCACCTCCTGACGGCGGCCGCGCAGCGCCGCGAGATGCACCCTCGGGTAGAGCTGCGGCGGATCGCCGACGGCGTCGGCGATCGCTTCCTCCTCGGCGATCGCGGCCATCGCCCGCCCGAAGTCGCCGGTCAGCACCGCGTGCATCGCCACCTGGGACAGCCCGAGCCGGATGGTCATCGGCGCTCCCGTGTCTCGTCCGGTCCGCACCAGCCAGTCGACGATCGTCCCGTGCAGGCCGATGTCCCACAGTTCGCCCGCGAGCAGGGTGGCCAGGGCCGGTGTCCGGGTCCAGCCGGCGTCGTCGCCGGTGAGGACCCGGCGAAGCGACGGCAAACCGGCGTGGTGCCCCTCGGTGGTCAACCGCACCAGCGCGTCCAGGAGATCCGGCGTTCGCGACGCCGCCGGTGCCGAGCGGGCCGCGTCGAGCACCCGGTCCAAGACGCCCGCGGCCCGGCCGACGACGAGCCCCATCTCCAGCGCCGCGATGAAGTACCCGCGTGCCCGTTCCGGATCGACGGTCGCGAGCCGTCGCGCGGCCCCCAGGATGAGTTCCGGCCCCCGGACCGCCCCGTCCGCGCCCTGGACGAACGCGATCCGTCCGCGCATCAGGTCGACGGAGGCGTGCTGGGGGACATCCAGCTTGTCGATGTCGATGCTGGCCAGCAGGTCCGCCGCCGCGTCCGTCCCGCCCGCTTCGAGCGTCGTCCGCGCGGCCGCGAGCGTGCGCTCGATCTGCTTGCCGGGATCGAGCGACAGGGCCGCCGCGCGTTCGAGGAACGCCGCGGCGGCCGCGACACCACCACGGGCCTGCGCCCGGGACGCCGAAAGTTCCAGTTCCGCCGCGACCTGTTCGTCCGGACCGATCGTGGCCTGAGCCCGGTGCCAGGCCCGCCGGTCCCGGGCGGTGTCCGGATCGGTGGCCTCGGCCAGCGCCCGATGCGCGGCCCGCCGCAGCTCCGGTTCCGCCGCGCGGTACGCGGCCGAGCGCGCCAGCGGATGACAGAAGCGCGCACGCGTGCCGAACACGATCAGCCCGGAGGTCTCGGCGGCGGCGCTCGCGGCGGGCACGTCGAGGGCCAGGAGCCGCGCGGCCGCCCACAGCAGACCCGGGTCGCCGGTGGGATCGGCGCTCGCGAGGATCAGCAGCCGCCGGGAGTCCGGCGGCAGTTCCGCCATCCTGGCCAGGAAAATCCGCTCGATCCGGCTCGCGATCGGAGACGGCTCCGGCAGCGCGAAGCCGCCCGCTTTCGGCAGTTCGATCAGGGCCAGCGGGTTTCCGCGCGCCTCGGCGAGCAGACGGTCCCGCACCCGCTCGTCCAGTGTCACGGTCTTCTCCTCGGCCAGCAGGGCATGCGCGTGCGCGTCGCTCAGCCCGGCGATCGTCAGCCCGGGCAGCTCGTCCAGCCCGCGGACCGGCTCCTCGTCACGGGCGGCGAACACCATCGCGATCGGCTCGGCCGCGATACGCCTCGCCAGGAACGTCAGCGCCCGCGCCGAGGCGGTGTCGAGCCAATGCGCGTCGTCGACCACGCACAGCAGCGGATGTTCCGCCGCCGCGGCGGCCAGCAGTTCCAGGGCGGCGAGACCGACGCGGAAGGGGTCCGGCGCGCCGTCGGCCAGCCCGAACGCGACGAGAAGGGAGTCGCGGTAGGGCGCCGACAGCGTGTCGAGATGCGCCAGCGCCGGGACGCAGAGCTGGTGCAGCGCCGCGAACGGCAGCTCGCCCTCGAACTCGGATCCGGACGCGCGGATGAGCTGGACACCCTCCGGTGCCGCGCTTTCGACGTGGTCCAGCAGCGCGCTCTTGCCGATGCCCGGCTCGCCGCGGAGGACGAGCACTCCGCCCTCGCCCCGGCTCGCGGCGCGGACGAGAGCGAGAAGGCGATCGCTCTCGTCTCGCCTGCCGACGAGCGGACGGGAGGACGTCGAGGGCATGCCCCGAACCCTAGCGAGGCGATGGAGGCGATCGCCGCCGACGCGAACGCGGGCGGGCCCGCGCGATCGTTGCGGCATGACGACACGAGCGACGGAACGGACTTCACGCGGGGTGGCGATGATCGGCCTGGCGACCGCCATGTTCCTGGTCATCCTCGACGCCGCGATGGTGAACCTCGCCGGCTCGGCGATCCGGCGGGGGCTGGGGCTCATCGCCGCCGAACTCACGGTGGTCGTGGACAGCTACCTGGTGACGTTCGCCGGTCTGCTGTTGCTCGCCGACGTGCTCGGGGCCAGGAGGGTGTTCCTGACCGGAATGGCCGTCTATCTCGCCGCGTCGGCGTTCTGCGCGCTGGCCACCGGCGGCGGGATGCTGATCGCCGGGCGGATCGGGCAGGGGATTGGGGCCGCGGTCCTGATGCCCGCCGCCACCACGATGGACACCTCCCTCCTGACACCGCTGCCCGAAGCCGCCGGAGAGGAGACCGGCGTCGCATCGGCGGACGAGATCGATCAGCAGGCGAACACCTTCAGCGTCGACTCGATCGAGGTCGGTCATCCGTACCCGGGCAAGGTGCTCGGCCGCAATGTCCTGTTCTCGGCCCACGACCGGGCCCTGCGCGAACGCGCCCGGGTCCGCACGCGGCTCGACGACACTCGCCGCGGCCCACCCGGGCAGCACCGACCTCGCCGCGATCGCGACCGCCGCCGGGGTGCGGGTCCACGTGCTCGACCGGGACGGGACGTGGACCGATCACGGCCCGGAGACGGGACGGCCGGTGCACATCCTGCGTGCCGAGGCCGACGGAGCGGAGACCTACCTCGGCACCCGGGAGAACGTCCACATCGGACGCCCTTCCGGTGCTTCTGCTGGTGGTTGTTCATGGTGACCGGGGAACGCGTGCCGTTTACTGATTCCAGAGTCGCAGAACCCGCTCGACACCAAGGAGTTGACGTGTCGCTACGAATCCAGGGTCTCCACGGTCGCGCCGCCGGGGCCGAAAAGAACATGGTGGCCGTCTACGTCTCCCGCGACGACATCCGCGACCTGGACGCCGGTGAACTCGGCGGCCGGATCGCCGCGGCCGCCGGGGTGCCGAGGGCGGGCGCGGCCACGGCCATCGCCGAGTTCGAACCCGCGCCCCGCTACACCATCCAGGACGTCCTGCTCGGGCACATCACCTGGGACGAACTGACCCGCGCCTCGGCCTGACGCTACGACGCGTTGAGGCGGTCGGCCAGCTTTTCCCGGAGCTTGCCGCCCTCGGACCGGCCGAGCCGGTCGCAGAGACCCAGCGCGCGTTCCCGGTCCTCGCGCGCCGACGCCGGATCACCCATCTCCTCGGACAAGGAGGCCCGATCGCAGAGCGTGTCGATCTGGGCCTGTGTCAGCCCGATGCGCTCGTAGACCTCCTCGGCCTCGGTCAGGCGGCGGCGCGCGTTCTCGTGGTCGCCTTGGCGGCGCAGGAACTTCCCGGATTCCTGGAGCGCGCGGGCCTGGCCCATCCCCGCGCCGTGGCGGCGGAACAGGTCGAGCGCCGTCTCGCAGTGGGAGAGGGCCCGGTCGATCGCGTCGAGCGCGGCCAGGTTCTGGGCCGAGCGCAGCAGGACGTAGGCGTAGTTGGTGTCGTCCACCGGAGTGCGCGAGCCGCCGTGCTCCTGCGCGAAGTAACGGACGCACGTGTCGAACTCTTCGGCGGCGTCGTCGAACCGGCCGTTCCGGTACCAGTACGAGGCCCGCATCGTCCGCGCCACGTGGACGCCGAGCGGATAGCCCGCCTCCTCGAACAGGCGCGCGGCCTCGTCGAACAGCTTGGGCGACGTGGTGAGGCTGGAATCGCGGGCGTGGGCGCTGGTCAGGTACACCCGGGCCCAGCCCTGTTCGCGGCGGTCGCCCGCCTCCTCGGCGGCGTCCCGGGCCCGACGGGCCATCTCGACGGACTCCTCCGCCTGATCGCACAGCGAAGACTGCACCCAGGCCAGGTAGTTCAGATGGACGGCCTCGTCCCGTTTGCTGCCGATCGCGACGGCCGAGTCCACGGCGAGCGCGAACACGTCGCGCCAGGTGTTCGCCGTCCCGCCGATCTCCGAGTACCAGTGCATGGACTCGGCCAGGTCGAGGACCGGCCGATGGCCGCCCCGGGCGGCGAGGTTCTTGACCGCGGCGAGCCAGTTCTTCAGCTCGACCTCCAGCCATCTCCCCGCTCTGGAGTGGTCGTCGAACGACGACGTCGCGACCGGCGGCGGGCTCACGCCGTCGGTCGGATGGAAGTAGCGGCCCGCCGCGGTGGCGGTGCGCACCAGCCAGTCGGCCAGCCGGTTCTCCGCGGCCTCGACGACTTCGGGGGCTTCCTCCCGGGCGAGCCGTTCGGTCGCGAAGACCCGCAGCAGGTCGTGGAACTGGTACCGGCCGTTCTCCGGCGACGTCTGGAGCAGGCTCGCGTCGGCTAGTTCCTCCAGGAAGACGGCGGCGTCGTCCTCGTCGGCGGCTTCGACGAGCGTCATCGCGGCCCCGACGGAGAAGTCCGCGGCCGGCACGAGTGAAAGCCGCCGGAACACCGCGGCCGCGTTCGGGCTGAGCTGGCGGTACGAAAGCTCGAACACGCTGCGCACGTCGAGATCGCCGGCGGTCAGCGTGGTCAGCCGCCTGCTGCGGTCGCGCAGCTGATCCACCAGGCGCGCCAGCGGCCAGGTGGGGCGGCTCGCCAGCCGGTTGCCCGCGATCCGCAGCGCCAGCGGCAGCCGTCCGCACAGCGTGACCAGTTCGAGCGCCGTCTGCCGCTCCCGCGAGACCCGGCTCGCTCCGACGATGGACGACAGCAAGGCGAGCGCGTCTTCCTCGCCGAAGACGTCGAGGGGGAGCCTGCTGGCTCCTTCGAGTCCCACCAGCATCTGACGGCTGCTGATCAGGGTGAGACAGCGTGGCCCGCCGACCAGCAGCGGGCGGACCTGGGCTTCGTCGGCCGCGTCGTCGAGCACGATCAGGGTGGCCCGGTCCTGCAGGAGGGAGCGGCACAGGCTCGCCCGGTCGTCCGGATCGGCGGGGATGCGGACGGCGTCGATGCCCAGCGAGCGCAGGATCAGGTGCAGGACGTCCGCCGGGTTCGAGGGTTCGGCGGACATCCCGCGCAGCTTCAGGAACAGCCTGCCGTCGGGGAAGCCGGCCGCGAGGTTGTGCGCCGCGCGGACCGCGAGGGTGGTCTTGCCGGTGCCGGGAGGCCCGCTCAGGATCGCGACCCGTCCCGCGCGGCGGCGGCCGTCGCACAGGCCCGCGGAGAGGGCGCGCAACGCGTCGAGGTCGCCTTCGCGGCCGGTGAGGTCGTCGACGTCCGTCGGCAGGACGCCGATCAGCGGCGAGTCGTAGATCCCGGACGGAGCGGGCGCGGCGACCGGCTGCGCGCGTCCCTGCCTCGCGACCTTCTGCAGGGAGGTCAGCTCTTCGTCGGTCAGCGACAGCGACGTGGCCAGCGCTTCGATCGTCCGCCGCTGGGGGCTCTTGGCGATCCCGCGTTCCATGTCGCTGATGGCCCGGACACTGACCCCGGATCCTTCGGCGAGTTCCTCCTGCGTGAGGTTCGCACGAACGCGGTAACCCTTCAGCAGCGCCTTGAAAGTGGTGGCTGCCTTTCCCAAGGCGGCGTTCGTCATGGGCGAATTATCCACAACGACCCTGCCCGCTCAACTCGACCTCGGAGCCGGGAAAAGGGGTTTCACCACCCTCCGTCGCGGTGCCGTCGACTGCCGGGCGTGACCGTTCCGAGGGGGCCCGGGAGCGTGATCAGGCCGAACGCGGAAGGAAGATGACGGCCGGGAGAACTCGATGTTGCCAACGGTCGCGCGGCACGGTGACGGGAGCGGTCCGTCGTCACCGAGCGTAGTCCGGTGTAACGATCGTCACGAGGGCACTCACTGTCCACAATGGTCAGCCCGGCCGGACGCGGTAACGGGTGGTGATCGAGGTGGCGCGGTCGCGCAGGGAGGCCCGCAGCCAATCGGGTGACAGTGCTTCCGCGTCCATGGCGAGTTGCCACAACGCCCATTCGGCGTGCCGGGTGTCCTGGAAGGTCACCTCCATCCGCAGCCAGCCGTCCGCGTCGGGTTCCTCGGCGAGGACGGCCAGCGCGGTGCCCACCAGTTCTTCCCGCCGCGCCGGGCGCACCCGCGCCAGCACGGAGACCTGGTCGCCGCCGGTCCGGAACCGCGTGCTGCGCTCCTGCCAGGCCCGGTCCAGATCGACCCGGTCCGCCCGTCGCGCGGGTTCGGGGAGTTCCTCGGCCGCCCGCAGCCGGGACAGCCGGTACGTGCGGTCTTCACCCGCTCGCGTGGCCAGGAGGTAGCCCTGATCGCGGACGGTCACCAAGCCGATCGGGTCCACCGTGCGCCACCGCGGCTTCTGTCCCGCGGCCGCGTAGTGGATGCGCAGCTTGTGCCCGGCGAACACCGCGCGCCGGACTTCGGACACGATCGCGTCGGGCACCTCCTCGGCGGTCACCCGGCGCGCGAGGAGGTCGGTCTCCGGATCGACGAGCAGCCGCCGGGCCGCGCCCGCCGCGGTGTCGCGCTGGGTTTCGGGCAGGGCGTCGACCACCTTGAGCATGGCGGAGGCGAGCGCCGAGCCGAGGCCGAACGCCTGCGCGCCACGCCGCGACCCGGCGATCAGCAGGGCGAGCGCCTCGTCGTGGTTCAGCCCGGTCAGCTCGGTCTGGAAACCGGGCAGCAGGGCGAAACCGCCGTGCCTGCCGCGTTCCGCGTAGACCGGGACGCCCGCCGCGGACAGCGCCTCGATGTCGCGCAGCACGGTGCGGGTGGAGACCTCCAGTTCGCGCGCGAGCGTCGTCGCGGACAGCCTGCCGCGGTGCCGCAGCAGCAACACCAGGGAGACCAGCCGGTCGGCACGCATGCGAAAACCCTAACGGAATACACGACACAGGATGTCGTGTATTCCTTGCGAGGCTTCTCCCATGACAAGCAGGACTGTGGCCACCGAGCCGAACGATCTGGGCAGGTTCTTCATCGAACGCGGCAACGCGGGCGATGTCGAGGGTCTGGTGGCGTTGTACGAACCGGACGCCGTGCTGGCGTTCCCGCCGGGCACCCTCGCGACCGGCCACGCGGAGATCCGCAAGGTGTACGAGGAGTTCGTCGCGGCCGCGCCGGAACTCCTGCCGGGCAGGCAGCATCCGGCACTGGTGAGCGGGGATCTGGCGCTCACCGCGTCCACGCTGACCACCGGCGAGATGACCGTCGAGGTCGCCCGCCGTCAGCCGGACGGGTCCTGGCTCTGGGCCCTGGATCAGCCGGTGTTCGTCCCGTAACGAGGCGGTTCGCCGGTGACGGGCGCGTGCCCGTCACCGGCGACGGCGTCAGAGCGTGCAGTTCCTGGCGGTGCCGGTGTTCACCTTGGCGCCGGTGAACTCCTCGATGATGGCGACATTCTCCGGGGCGTAGTTCTTGGCGACGATCTTGGCCACGTCCGCGCTGCCGAGTTTGGCGGCGTAGGGCTCGGATCGGGCCAGCCAATACGCGGCGCGGAGGAATTCGACGAGCACGAAATCGCGCAGTTCCGGCTGGGCCTTGATCTTGGCCCAGTAATCGGGATACTTCGCTTTCGCGACGCGCAGATAAAGCTGGAGATAGCGGATGTTGGTGGCGACGATGTCCCTGGCGTTGCTCGCGCCGATTCCTTGGATGAACTCGGCGACGACGGACGCCGCGGGCAATCCCATCAGCCCGGCGTTGAGTTCGGCGATGACGCCCTGAATGCGATACGACCCCTGCTGCTGGTCGCGCAGATAGATGTCGTCCATCGACTTGGTGAGATTGTCCGTGATCAGCGGCAGGATCTCGCGGCGGGCGAATCCGCCGTGGATCGGGACCTTCATCGCCTTGCGGGAGGCGTTGATCCACGCGGAGACGTAGACGTCCCAAGAGGTTCTTGAAGGATCCAGGTCCCACATGTGGGTCTCTTCGTGGATCGCCACCATGAGGGACTCTGCCAGCGCGTTGAAGCTGGTCTTGGTGACGAACTGGCTGAAGTACTGGTCCTTGGCCTGGGCGATCGCGAGGCCCTCTCCGCTGGGCCATCGTCGTTGGTAAACGCCTTGGATCGTTTGCAGCCACTTCGAGGAAGTGAAAGCGGCTTTGAGGTCACTCACGTCGGCATTCGGTTGTACGGGCTCTTCATAGCAGAGAGGAGCACGTACTTTCGTCGTGTCCTGCGCGGCCTCGGCGACAGGGAATTGAGTGAGGGAGAGGGCGAGGCATGCGGTCAGTACGGTAATACGATTGCGCATAGGGACCTCGGTTCACGGTAGGGTTTTCCGTGGGTCGGAACGCAGTGTCCCCTACTCGTCACTCCCACATCAATGATCCAGCCCGTACTGCGGCTGGACAGGCTAGGAATTATGGCGGCGAACGGGCTATTCCGCGGCCAGCCGGGATCGGCGCACGCTGTAACCGAAGTAGATCAGCAGGCCGAGCGCCATCCAGCCGCCGAAGACGATCCAGGTGGCGCCGTCGAGGCTGAGCATCATGTAGCCGCAGCAGAGCACCCCGAGGATCGGCGTGACGGGGGCGAACGGCACGCGGAACGAGCGCGGCGCCTCCGGCTGACGGCGTCGCAGCAGCAGGACGGCGATGTTCACCAGCCCGAAGGCGAAGAGAGTGCCGATGCTCGTGGCGTCGGCCAGTTTCCCGAGCGGGATGAACGCGGCCAGCGCCGCGACGAAACCGGAGACCACCAGGGTGTTGATCCGCGGGGTGCCGGTCTTGGGGTCCACTTTGGACAACGCCGCCGGGACCATGCCGTCACGGGACATCGAGAACAGGATGCGCGTCTGCCCGTAGAGGACGGTCAGCACGACGCTGGAGATCGCCACGATCGCGCCGACGGCGAGCAGCGCGGCCCAGAGCGGGTTGTCGGACACGGCGCCGAGCACGTGCGAGAGCGCGGCTTCCTGGCCGTCGAACTCCTGCCACGGCAGCGCGCCGACGGCGGCCACGGCGACCAGGCAGTACAGCACGGTGACGATGGCGAGCGAGAGCAGGATCGCGCGCGGCAGGTCACGCTGCGGGTTCTTCGCCTCTTCGCCCGCGGTGGAGGCCGCGTCGAAACCGATGTAGGAGAAGAACAGTTTCGCGCCACCGGCGCTCAGCCCGGCGAGGCCGAGCGGCAGGAACGGGGCGAAGTTCTCCGCCCGGACGGCGGTGAACGCGATCACGCAGAACAGCACCAGCGTGCCGATCTTGATCACGACCATGATCGCGTTGGCCCGCGCGCTCTCCTTCGCGCCGGACAGCAGCAGGACCATGGCGAGCAGCACGACGAGGATGGCCGGGACGTTGACGATCCCGCCCGAACCCGGCGGCTGGCTCAACGCGTCCGGGATGGCGAAACCGAACGTCAGCCGCAGCAGCTCGTTGAGATACTGGCCCCAGCCGACCGCGACCGACGCCACCGAGACGCCGTATTCGAGCACCAGGCACCAGCCGCAGACCCAGGCGACCAGCTCGCCGAGGGTGGCGTACGCGTAGGAGTAGGACGAACCGGACACCGGGATCATTCCGGCGAGTTCGGCGTACGAAAGCGCCGAGAACAGCGCGGTGACGCCGGCGAGCACAAAGGACAGCACGACCGCGGGGCCCGCCACGGGGACCGCTTCACCGAGCACGACGAAGATCCCGCTGCCCAGCGTCGCACCGATGCTGAGCATGGTCAGCTGGCTGAGGCCGAGGGAGCGCTTCAGCGTGCCGTGATCACTCTCGGCGATCAGGTCGGCGACCGGTTTCCGCCGCATCGCCGCGGCTCGCAGATTCATGCCGACGACCGTATCTGCCGCCTCGCGCGCCCCTCGCAGGGTGGTCAAGTGGGTCGTGAGTGGTGAGTGTCGTTCTAGCGGACTCGTATGTGCTTGCCCACTGGTACGACTGGCGGTCGTGTGTGGAGGATTGGGGTGAGGCTTGTGCTGGATGCCGGTGCGGGCGAGCGGGGAAGATTCCGGCCGTTGAACGTCCGGAATCTTCCCCCGTCACGTCGTCTGCCCTCGGTCGTGACCGGCACGATCTTGATCAACGGTGGATCCGGGACACTCGACGTCCCGATTCCTGCATCGTCGAGTCCGGCAGCCGCGGAACTGCTAAACCTCGCGCAGGTCAGGTGAGTGGTGAGTGTCGTTCTAGCGGACTCGTATGTGCTTGCCCACTGGTACGACTGGCGGTCGTGTGGGGAGGATTGGGGATGTTCAACGTCCTGATCTTTCATGCTCGGCTTGTCTCGGTGCCGAGTGGAGCGGGGGAAGATTCCGGACGTTGAGTGTCCCGGATCCCCTGTTGATCAAGGCCCGAGATCGTGCGACCGCGCGACGATGGAGGAATCGGGACACTCAACGTCCCGATTCCTCCATAGTCGAGCCCGGCGGACTCTCGCGCAGGTCAGGCGTGGGTAGTAAATACTGGTCCGCTCTAACGCGACTTACCACTCACGACCCGCCCGGCCGATCCGGTACCGCCGCCCGTCTTACCGCAGTCCGGAAAGGAACTCCACGATCCTCCGCAGCCGTGACGGTCTCGGCCCTGGATCGGCCGTCCGCTCCGCGACCAGGTGGTAGGCCTGCAGCGAGTTGACGTTGAACGCGTGTGTCCCGCCCCACAGGAAGAGCCGGAAAGCCCGGTAGGTCTCCTCGCCCCACTGCGCGATGACGTCGTCCTTCGCCGCGTCGAGTCGCTTCGCCCACTCCAGCATCGTCAGCTCGTAGTCGCGGGTCTCCCTGGTGACGTCGAGCACCTCGAAGCCGTGGTAGAGCATCTCGGCGACGACGTCCTGAAGCGTCATGTAGGTGTGCGTGCCACCCCAGATGTGATCGCGGGTGAACGAGCTCACCGAGAACTTCTGGATGGAAGCGGACGCGTCGAGGTAGAGCCGCCCGCCGGGCTTCAGCACATCCCAGGCCTTCGCGGCGAAGCGCCGGTAGTTCGGGAGGTGCTCGATCACGCCGTAGATCACCGCGTGGTCGTACGGCTCGGCGGGACGATGGACGAGGAAGTCCTCCAGCAGGACCTCGCCCTTGATCCCGTTGTCGTCGATCAGCGCCCGGATGTGGTCGGCGGAGTCCTCCGCGATGGTCAGGGTCGTGACGTGCACGCCGCGGGCGCCGCAGTACTGGCTGACGCCGCCCCAGCCGCCGCCGATGTCGAGCAGCCTGTCGCCCGGCTGGAGATCCAGCGCCGAGAACATCGTCTCCAGCTTGTGTTCGGACGCCTCCTCGATCGTCTCGCCGGGATGCTGGAACAGGCCTTGCGAATAGAAGCGGAATCGTTTGTCGATGAAAGTCAGATAGAAGTCGTCGCCCCGCCCGTAATGCGCGGACACGGCTTGTTTGTTCATTTTGAGCGGCGAACGCGCGAAGTCGTAGAGGAAGCGCAGCCGCTGTCGCAGCGGCACGTCTTCGCGCAGGGAGGCGCGGACCCCGAACAGCGCCCCGAGATCGCCTTCGACATCGATGTCACCGGATACGAAGGCCTGCCCGATCGCCAGTTCGGTGAGGGGTGTCCGCAGCGCGTCGTCCGTACGGAACCTCAGCCGGTAGCACGGCTCGCCCATGCCGACCTCCACGACGGAGCCGTCGGGCAGTTCGAGGGTGCCCGGCAGGTCGGCGGAAGCCAGCAGGGCGGCGAGGCCGGTCCGGGGGAGCGCGGTGCGGCGGGTCGGTGCTGCCTTCGTCACCTGTGCGATCTTGGTGCCGACCTCGAACGACGGTCAAGAGGAAACCGTTGGAGGAGCGGGGAAAGCGGCCCGAGGGGGCAACGATCTCTGTGCGAACAGGCAGGCGACCGCCCGGCCAGTTGCCGATCGTGTACCCGGCGCCAGACCAGCAGGGAGAGCACCGCGCCGCACAGGCAGAGGAACATGTCCCATTGGGTGTCCCAGACATCGCCCTGGGTGGCGAGGAAATCGTCCGCGCCCGACCCCGCGACGAGCGCGCTGAACCATTCCACGAACTCGAAACAGGCCGAGATCGCCAGGCAGACGCAGACGGTCAGGAACGAGGTCCAGCCACCGGGCCGCAGCGGCGTCCGGCGCAGGAGCACCTCCCGGACGGCGATCGCGGGGACGAAGCCCTGGACGAGGTGGGCGAACCGGTCGTAGTTGTTCCGTCGCGTGTCCAGCCAAGCCTGCACCCATTCCCCGATGGGGGTTTCGGCGTAGGTGTACTGCCCGCCGTAACACAACACGATCGCGTGAAACACCAGCAGCCAGCAGAGCAGCCGGGTCAAGGGAAAGCGTCCGCGCAGCGCCACCACCAGCGGCAACCCGATCAGGACCCAGACGACCTCAAGCAGCCATGTGCCCGGCGACTTCGCCTGGATCCCGGTCACCACCAGTGCCGTGACCACCACGACGGCCAGCAGGATCCCTTCGACCCGGCCGACTCCGCGAACCACGACGATCAGTTCAGCTTGCGCATGTCGGCGGGCAGGCCGCCGCCGGCGTAGACGTCCTCGGCGAGCTTCGCCAGCGCGGTGAGCGCGACGTTCTGGCTGAACGGCCCGTAGGACACCCGGGAGACGCCGAGCTTCTGCGCGGTCGCCAGCGGGATCGAGCCCGGGACGCCGATCAGGTTCACCTTGCGTTCGCCCAGCGCCTCGACGAGCCTGCCGACCTGGGTCTCGTCGAGCTTGCCGGGCACGAAGAAGTTCGACGCGCCGGCGTCCAGGTACGCGCGGCCGCGGGTGATCGCCTCGGCCAGCACCTCCTCGGGATCGCGGTCGCCCGCCTTGAGGAACGCGTCCGTGCGGGCGTTGAGCACGAAATCGATCCCCGCGGACCGGGAGGCGGCGACCGCGGCCTCGACGGCCTTGACGGACTCGTCCAGCGGCTTCATCTGGTCTTCGAGGTTGCAGCCGACCGCGCCGACCTCGATCGCGCGGGCGACCGTGCCGCCCGGGTCGCCGTAGCCCGCTTCCAGGTCCGCGGTGACGGGCAGATCGCCCGCCGTCCGGACGATCAGCGCGACCTCGGAGATCATCTCGTCGCGGGGGATCTTTTCGCCGTCGGGGTAGCCGCGGGAGGCGGCGATGCCGTGACTCGGGGTGGCGAGCGCCTGGGTGCCGGGGGTTTCGGCGACGACCTTCGCGGTGATCGCGTCCCAGACGTTGACGACGAGCAGCAGTTCGGGGGCGGCGTGCAGCTCTTGCAGCCGGGTGGCCTTCTCGGCGGTGGAAACCATGCCTTCAATCTAGAGGTTGTGCCAGACCCCGCAAGGCAGGCGCGGTCACGACGCGGCGGTGAGGGCGCCGAGCCCGCTCGCCTGGGTCCGCCAGTCGGCCTGGTTCGGCGTCCCGCCCGCCCAGCGCTGCCCGATCCGGTTCAGCGGATCGCGATCCGACGTCCACAGGGAGTCGGCCTGCCGCTTCGCGTAGTCACGGTAAGCCGGCGAATTCGTCGCGGAGGCCAGGTCGGCGAGGAAGCGCATGAAGATGCCTTTGAACTGCTTTTGGTTGTCGTCACAGGAGTTCTGTCCGACGTCGCAGGATTCGGTGAGGACACCGTTCCTGGTCAGCACCGGGCCGGTGATCGCCGCGTCGCCCAGGCGCCGGGCCGCGTCGAGCCAGCGGGTCTCGCCGGTGGCCCGCCAGAGCTCGACCAGGCCGCCGATGCCCAGGCCCTGGTTGTAGGTCCAGACCGGCTGGCCGTTGTTGTGGCAGTCCCGGGTGAGGCCGTCGTTGACCAGCCCGGACGCGTTGATCATCCCACTGGCGAGATACCAGTCCGCGGCGGTCCGGGATCGTCGCAGCCACACCTGATCGCCCGGCGTCCGGCGATGGACGGAAGCCGCGAGCCGCAGGTACAGACCACTGGTGACGGCGTTCTTGTAGGTCCGCTCCCGGTCCCACCAGACCCCGCCGCCACAGGTCCCCGGATCCCAGTACTGGTGCACGTAGGCGGCGATCGTGGTCGCCATGGACAGGTACCGCGGATCGCCGGTGTGGTCGTAGGCGGCCATCCACGCGAGACCCCACCAGGCGCTGTCGTCGATGGCCCGGCTGGCGAAATTCCCTTCGATGGCGTCGGAACCGCGCTCGCCGGCCGGGAATACGCCGCGGTTCCGCTCGAAGGTGCGCGCGATGATCCAGTCGTACCGGTGATCCCCGGTCGTCCTGGCGTGGTCGATGACCGCCGTCAGCGTCGCCGCCGAATTCCACCAGCTGCTCGGCCACCAGCCCGGGTACGGATCGTAGGAGTACAGGAGCGCGTCGGCCGCCGCTTGCGCGCGAGCCGGTGCCGGACGGGCCCATGCCGTACAGGATCCCTCCTGGTGCCCGGCTTCACGACCGCACGCGCGGACGGCGCCGCCGTAGTGGCGACCTCGGGGATCTCGCGTCGCGAACAACGCGGTCCGGCCGGTACTCGCGCCCGCGGCGACCGGCGTCCGGCCCAGCGACGAACCGCCCGCCCAGCTCGCTCCCGCGTCCCAGGAACGGTCCAGCCAGATCTCGTCGCCCCGCGCGCCGGATTCGAGGGTGCCCCAGGCCATCGCGTTCCCGTCGACGTGCAGGCGGATCGTCCGCCCGAACAACGTCGTCGGAGGAACCGGCTGGGTGTCCCCGTCCGGCTGGGTCGCGCCGTCGCAGACGACATCGCAGACCTTCGGGTGGATCCACTCCGTACAGCTGACCCCGGCGGCGTCGCCGCACGCGCGGATCACGCCGCGCCGGTGCTTTCCGGGATCGGTCACGTTGTACATCAGGGTTCTCGTGCCGGTCCAGGTGCCGGGAATGCTCGCTTTGCCCAGTAGTCCTTCCCAGGTCGCGCCGCCGTCCCAGGAGCGGTCGAGCCAGACCGAATCCCCGGCCGTGCCGCGATCGATGCTGCCCCAGGCCATCCCGTCGGCGTCGGACACATGCAGCCGGAGCACCCGTCCGCCGAACACCTTGTCCGGAACCGGAAAGGTGTCCTGCTGGGCCTTCGAAGGGTCTAGAGTGTCGCAGGACAGCACGCAGACCACCGCCGCGGCGGTCACCGGTTTCCCCGCCGGTAAGGGAATCGCCGTCAGAATCAGGCAAAGCACGAGATGGATCAGCGATGACATCGTTGTCCGCCCTCGGGGTCGGCCACGCACCGGATCTGGATGCCTTACATGATCCGGGTTTCGTCACCGGCCGGTCAACGGGAACCACCGGTCAGATCTCGGGACAGGAATCCTGTTACGCCTCAAGCCCAGGCCGCGATCTGTAGGGATATCACTTTCGAGGGAGGTCTCGTGGAGCTGACGATCAACGCCGCCGGCGACGAACAGGCGCTGAACGAGTTCTACAGCTGGCTCCGCGACGACGTGGACGTCGCCCGGTCCGCGACGGTCAGCGCGGCGGGTTCCCGGGGCTCGGGTGAGATGGTGGTCTTCGAGGCCATCTGCATGTCCATCGGCTCCCTGACCGGGCTGGCGAACCTGGGGATCGCTTGGGGCAACTTTCTACGCTCCCGCAAGGAAACGCCGCCGTTCACGATCACGGTCCAGGGCGAGCTGACCGCCGAACAGCACGCCATGCTCCGGAACCTGGACCTCCCGCTGAGCCGCCCGGAGGACGTCGAGTGACCGCGCCCCGGGCAGGATTGCCCGACCCGCGGAAGTCGCGAGCCGTGTTGGTCGGGGTGTCGGATTACGCGACACTCGAGGAGCTGCCAGGCGTCGCGAACAACATCGCGACCTTGGGACAGGCGATGACCGATCCCGAGTTGTGGGGGTTGTCGGAGGAGCACTGTGTCACGCTGCTCAACCCCGAATCTCCTGACGAGGTGATGGACGCCGTCCATCGAGCCGCGACGGAAGCGACCGACGCGCTGCTGTTCTATTACGCGGGCCATGGTCTGCTCGACAACCGGTTCGAGCTGTACCTGGCGATGCCGGGTTCGGACAACGAGCGGCTCTATCGTTCCGTCCGGTACGACGACATCCGGCGAGAGGTCGTCGGCACCGCGTTGTCCTGCTACGGCAAAGTGGTGCTGCTGGACTGTTGTTACAGCGGCCGCGCCCTCCAAGGAGGAATGGGCGGCTCGGTCGACGACCTGGCCGACCAGGCGCGTGTCGACGGCACCTACGTCATGACCGCGACGGCCGAGACGCGCAAGGCGCTGGCGCCGCCGGGGGAGCGCTACACCGCGTTCACCGGCGCGCTGGTCGACAAGCTGACGCGTGGCCTGCCCGAGGGGCCTGAACTCCTCGACATGGAGACGCTCTTCTACCACGTGAAGGCCGATCTCCAAGCCCGGCACTTTCCCGTTCCGCAGCAACGCAGCCGCAACGACGGCAGCGCGATCGTCCTGGTGCGCAACCGGTGGAACGCAGGGCGAACGGCAGTGGAGCGGCCGGTGGCCACACCCCGCTCGCTGCCCCGGCCTCCAGCCGGTTTCGAACAGTTCCTCAGGCGTCGCCCCGCCGACGTGTACGCCGAGGTGCGGACATTGCGAGCGCATGACCAGCAGGACATCGCCGAGAGGCTTCTCGTCGCGTGCGCCGCCCTGCGACCGGACCAGGAGGTCGCGGCGATCGTCGGCCTGCTCCGCAGATCGGGCGCCGACGCGGATGCGGGGACAGTGCTCATGGTCGCTTCCCGGCGTGCGCCCGAAGAGGTGGTGGGGATCCTGGACGCCTTGTATGACACGGATCTGCCGAGTGAAGCGGGCTTTCTTCTTTATGAGGCCGGAAGCGGTCCGGTCGGTGACTCGGCGGCCTTGGCTCACCTCCTCCAAAAGAGAGGTCGCGCCAGTGATCTCGTAGCGCTCCTCGATTCGGCGCTCGACTCCGCGCAGGCCGGTTCCTCGCTGATCGACCTGGTCAACGCCCTGTGGGTGGCCGGCCTGCGTGAAGAGGTCGACAGCCTGATCGGGCGCACGGTGACCAGGTTGCCTGCTCCGGCGGTGCTCACCTTGGCCGACGAACTGCGGTCTGTCGGCAGGGAAGAGGCGGCGTTCGGCCTCTACGCGGCGTCGGCGGAAGCGATGGTTTCGCGGCCGCCGGACGTCGTGGCCCAGCTCTGCCACGCGATGGCCGAGACAGGCCGTCCGGCGGACAGTGAGACCGTCGCCGAGGCAGTGATCGGCGGCACCGGCGACGTCGGCGGCTTGCTCGCGATCGCGCTCGCGTTCTGGGACACCGGGCAGGAAAAGCACGTCGAACGAGTGCTGACCCGAGCCGCGAAAGTCCTGCCGGATGACGCCGTCATCATTTTCGTGGCCGAGTTACGGGCCCACGGTCAAGACGACGCCGCGCACCGGTTTTGCGTGCAAGCCATGCTGAACCGCTCCGCCCAGTCCATTCGGGATATCCTCGCCGAACTCCGGGACGAGGGCTGGCCGGTCCTGGCGAAGCAAGTGCTCGACGAGGTGAGTGCTCGGGCTTCGGTGGCCACGGTCGCCGAGTTTCTCGCCGTCTCCACGGCGGCGGACCGGCACCGGGTGCTGAGCCTGGCAGGCGAACGCGAGCGAGACTATGTGGCGAAGTTGTTGAAGAAGCTCATGTCCGAGCACTCGTTCCTCGCACGGGAATTCGCCGATCGGATCACGACGAAGGCCGAGAACAGGACCGAATTGCTTCCGGTCGTCATCAAAGACCTCGATTCTCGCTACAAGGAACAGGTGCTCGCGAGGGTCGTCGACAACAACGGAGGCCCTGAGCTCGTCACCTTGTTGAAGGCGTTGCCCCTCCCCGATGCGAAGTACCTGATGTTCCTCATCGTCCGAGCCGGACAGGCGAAGTTCCTGTCGGTGGTGAACAGCCTGCCGGGACGTGATCCGCACGGCTTCCTTCGCGGCCAGTCAGTCGAAAGACTGCCCGTACTGGTCAACACGCTGCTCACCGTCCCCCACGGCGAGCGTTACACGAATGCCCTGCTCGACGAACTCGCCGCGCCCGAACGGGGGCTTCCCGCCATCACTCAGGAGTTGTCGTACCTCTTCGACGAAGACGAGACGGTGGTCGGAAAGCTCTTGCTGGGCAGGACGTTGACCGAACGGTCTTCCGACGACCTCAAGAACTTCGTCCAAGCGGTCCGGATCGAAGGGCGTCCGGTGGTACTGGCGGCGACAGCGGAGTGGGTGAAGGAGCACTATGAGGAGGTCGGGGCGACGGATGGCATCCTTCGCCGGATCGGTCTTCCCGAGTACGCGAGCCGACGCTCACTCTTCGGCAAGCGCGCCAAAGCCTGACGCGTCACGCGCCGCTTCCCAGCCACCGCAACGTTTCCAGCGCCACCGCGACATCGACCGCGTTCTCCGCCAACGGCCGCGGGAGCAGTTCGTCCGCCCGCGCCAGCCGCCGGACGACGGTGTTCCGATGGGTGTAGAGCCGTTCCGCGGTCCGCGTCGTGTTGCCCAGTTCGTGCACATAGGTCCGGACGGTCTCGCGGGTTTCGGCGTCGGCGTGCCGGAATTCGCCGAGGGTGTCGGCGATGAACTCGCCCGCCTGCGCCGGGTCGCCGGTGAGCAGGGCGAGCAGCTGGATGTCCTGGTAGCGGGCGATCTGCTGCGGTGAGGTGAGCCGGGCGAGCATCCGCTGGGTGGCGGCGGCGTCCAGATGGCTGCGGCGGAAGCCGTCGATCCCGCTGCCGGGCCGCCCCAGCGCCACCCGGACGTCGGGGTGCGGCGCGAGGTCTTCGGCGAGCCGGTCCGCCCGCGGCGGGGTCCGGCCGGGGAGCCAGACCCACAGGGCGGCAGCGCTGGCGACGACGGTAAGCCGGTGCGAAGCGTCACTGGCCCGCATGAGCGTCTCCGCGGCGGTTTCGAGCTGCTGGGACGACGGGGTGGCCGACCCGCTCCAGACGATCGCGGCCGTATGCGGGCCGGCGAGGGGGTAGCCGAGCTGGGCTTCGGCCCGCGAACGGCTGATCGGCGCGCCCTCCAGCAGCAGCGTGACCGTGGCCCGCCGTTCGGCGTGCGCGCCGCGGGTCAGCTCCGTGCGTTCGGCGGCCATCCGTTCGGACACCGCGGCGACGGTGTCCTCGATGAACGTGGTGATCGACAGCGACGAGACGTCCAATAGTTCGCGGAGCAGGACCGGGTCCGACGTGAGGTCGAAGCAGATCTCGATCCAGCGCCGCCAGGCCACTCCCTGCGCCCGCCGGTAGGCGTCGAGGCCGCCCGAGTCGAAGCCCCGGCGCACCATGTCACGGGCGCCTTCGAGCACTTCCTGGTTCAGATTGGCGCTGACCCTTTTGCCCGGATGCTGCACGTTGGCGGCGGCCCAGTGCAGCAGGTTCGCCAGGTTGGCGCGTTTGGTCCCCTCGGTGAGCACGGGGTCCTCGGCGACCGCCCGCATGCTGTCGCCGCCGAGCGAGGCCTCGTGCAGCTCCTCGATCCATTCGGCGCGCGGATGCAGGACGATCTCGGCCCCTCGCCGGAAGAGCTCACGCGCCTCGGCGGTCAGCGTCGGCCATCGAGATGCGGCACTTTGCACCATGGGCCCATCATGGTGGTGCAGATAGCGCTAGCGCAATTCCCCCGCGCACCCGCATGGTGGGGAGAACCGAGACGAGGCTGGAGTACCGCATGACGACGAGCACACCCGTCGAGCACCTCGACGTGGTCATCATCGGTGCCGGGATTTCCGGGATCGGGGCCGCGCGCTACCTGAAGACCGAGAACCCGGGCAAGACGTTCGCCATCCTGGAGGCCCGCGGCACGTCGGGCGGCACCTGGGACCTGTTCCGCTACCCTGGCATCCGGTCCGACTCCGACCTCCACACCTTCGGCTACGAGTTCAAGCCGTGGCGGGACAAGCAGTCCATCGCCGACGCGCCGCGCATCCTGTCGTACCTGCGCGAGACGGTCGCCGAGAACGGCCTCGAACCCAGCATCCGCTACCACCACAAGCTGCTCTCCGCCGCCTGGTCGAGCGGCGAGGCCCGCTGGCTGCTCGAGATCGAGCGGACCGACACCGGCGAGCGCACCCGGCTGAGCGCGGGCTGGCTGTTCAACGCGGGCGGCTACTACCGCTACGACGAGGGCTTCACCCCGCGTTTCGAGGGCCGTGACCGGTTCACCGGCACGATCGTGCACCCGCAGCATTGGCCGGAGGACCTCGACTACGCGGGCAAACGCGTCGTCGTGATCGGCAGCGGCGCCACCGCGGTCACCCTGATCCCGGCGATGGCGGGGACCGCGGCGCACGTGACGATGCTGCAGCGCACCCCGACCTACGTCATGCCGGTGCCGCGCGAGGACAAGATCGCCAACGGCCTGCGCAAGATCCTCGGCGACGAGCGGGCGTACGCGCTCACCCGCCGCAAGAACATCCGCAAGGGACTCGCGGTCTGGCAGTTCTGCCAGAAGTTCCCGAAGACCGCCCGCGGGCTCATCCGCTACGTCAACAAGAAGCAGCTGCCCAAGGACTATCCGGTCGACGAGCACTTCAACCCGCCGTACGACCCGTGGGACCAGCGGCTGTGCGCCGTGCCCGGCGGCGACCTGTTCGCCGCCATCCGCAAGGGGCGGGCCGACGTCGTCACCGACAAGATCGCGACCTTCACCGAGAAGGGGATCCTGCTCGAATCCGGGCGCGAGCTGGAAGCGGACATCATCGTCACCGCCACCGGCCTGAATCTCCAGGTGTTCGGCGGGGCGAAGCTCAGCGTCGACGGCAAGCCGGTGATCCTGCCGGAAACGGTCGCGTACAAGGGAATGATGCTTTCGGACGTGCCGAACGCCGCCTTCGCGATCGGCTACACGAACTCGTCGTGGACGCTCAAGATCGGCCTGCTGTGCGAGCACTTCTGCCGCCTGCTGTCGCATATGGACACTCACGGCTACGACGTCTGCCGTCCTGTCCTCGCCGATCCGGACATGCCGACGCGGCCGTTCCTGGACTTCGCCGCCGGATACGTGCAGCGCGCGCTCGACCAGCTCCCGCGCCAGGGTGACCGCTTGCCGTGGCTGACGTCGATGAGCTACCACTCCGACATCAAGCTGCTGCGCGCGGACGACATCACCGATCCCGAGCTGCACTTCTCCCGCGCGGAAGTCCGGGAGACGGTGAGCTCATGACCGACAGCTTCGCCGACCTGCCCGAGGGCCCCCGGATCTGCTACCGCGAGGACGGCCCCGCCGACGGTGTGCCGCTGGTGCTGATCGCCGGGCTCGGGCTGGATCTCACGTCGTGGCCGCGGCCGATGATCGAGGGGTTCACCGGCCGCGGCTTCCGGGTCATCACCTTCGACAACCGGGACGCGGGCCGCTCGGACCGCGTCAAGGCGCCGAATCCCGGCAAGCTCCGGCAGCTGCTGGCCAAGCCCCTTCCGGGTGCCTACGACCTGGGCGACATGGCGGCGGACACCGTCGGCCTGCTCGACCACCTGGGCATCGAGCAGGCGCACCTGGCCGGAATGTCGATGGGCGGCATGATCGCCCAGACCGTCGCCGCCCGGAATCCCGGCCGTGTCCTCTCGCTGACGTCGATCTTCTCCACCACCGGGCACCGCAAGGTCGGGCAGCCGGCGCGGTCGACGTTGCTGCGCATGGCGAGGCGACCCGCCCAGACCGTCGAGGAATCGGTCGCCGGGCATCTGGCGATGATGGGCCACCTCGGCTCGTCGAGGTTTCCGCTGGACAAGGACGTCGAGACGGCCTGGGCCACCGGCCTGTGGGACCGCGCGGGCGGACGGCGGGCCCGCAGCGGCATCGCCCGCCAGATCGGCGCGATCCAGGCCAGCGGTGACCGCACCGCCGAACTCGGCCGCGTCACCTGCCCGACGATCGTCGTCCACGGGGACAGCGACCGGATGGTCCACCACACCGGCGGACGAGCGACCGCGAAGGCCGTGAACGGCGCCTGCTACGTCGAAATCCCCGGTATGGGGCACCACATCGCCCCGGATCTCGTCGACAGGCTTGTCGAGCTCACCGCCGGACTGGCCCTCGATCCCGCAGGAGAGTCCCGATGAGCAGCGTTCGTGGCAAGGTCGCCGTCGTCACCGGCGCCGGGTCCGGCATCGGACGACAGCTGGCCCTCGAACTCGCGCGACGCGGAGCGCGTCTCGCGGTGTCCGATGTGGACGAAACCGGTCTCGCCGAGACCGTGGCCCAGGTCAAGGCCCTCGGCGCGGAAGTACAGGGCGCCGCGCTGGACGTCGGCGACCGGGCGGCCGTCCTGGAGTACGCGTCCACGGTCGCCGCGCAGTTCGGTGTGGTGCACCAGATCTACAACAACGCCGGGGTCGCCGGTGGCGGGCAGACCGTCCTCGACGCAGACTGGGAGCTCTACGACCGCACGCTCGCGGTCAACCTCTTCGGCGTCATCAACGGCACCAAGGCTTTCCTGCCGCATCTGATCGATTCCGGCGACGGCCAGGTCGTCAACGTGTCCAGCCTCAACGGTTTCATGGCCCAGCCGACGCTCAGCGCTTACTGCGCCAGCAAGTTCGGCGTCCGCGGGTTCACCGAGGCGCTGCGCACCGAGATGATCGCGGGCAGGCATCCGGTGCGGGTGACGGTCGTCCACCCGGGCGGGGTCAAGACCGGCATCGCCTCGGCGGCGTTGAAGGAAGCCGAGGCCCGCGGCATCGAGCCGACCGCCGAACAGCGGGAACGCGTCCGGGTGTACAACGAAAAGCTGCTGAAGATGCCCGCCGATCAGGCCGCTCGCATCATCGTCGACGGCGTCGAAGCCGGGAAACCGCGCGTGCTCGTCGGAAACGACGCGAAACTGGTCGACAGGCTGGTCCGGCTGCTGCCGCGCCTCTACCCGAAGCTGATCGTGGACTTCGAACGGCGGCGACTCGCCCGCTAGCTCAGGCGAACCGCTCCCAGGCGGACTGGCGGCGCATGCCCAGCGCTTCGCCGACGCGATCCCACGAGATGCCGCGGCGGCGGGCCTCGCCGACCCAGGACCGCAGGTCGTCGTCGACCAGATGCCGGATCGCTTCGATACGCGGCAGATGCGCGAGAAGGGCGGCGTCGTCGACGCCTTCCCAAACGGGCGTCGCGCGCTTCAGCCCGGCGGGCTTGTTCTTGACCGCGTCGGCGCACAACACCACGCAGTCGTCGCAGATGTAGACACCGGCGCCGGCGACCAGGGTCTCGACGTCGTCGGCCGAACGCTTGCAGAAGGAACAACGGTTCACGGCGGATCCTTTCGTCAGGCATCTCCTGACAAGCTAGCGCGTCAGGGTTGGCCTGACAAGGAAGCCGGGGAGCGGACGTCGACGGCGCGCAAGATCAGCCGGGTCCGGTACCGGCCCGGAAATCCGTGAAGGCCTCCTTCCCTGCTCTCAAGGCAGGGAAGGAGGCCTTCACGGACCAGCGCGGTCAGCTGACCGGCACCTCCGGGGCAAGGGAGTTGCCGGGCGCGATCTTCCCGCAGGTGGACGGCGCGGTCTTGTCCGCGAACCGGTCGTTGAGCCAGCCGATGGCCTGCGGCGCCCAGGCGACGGCCGCCCCGACGTGGCTCAGCGAGTTGTACTGGTCGTACTTGATCGACTTGTTGCCGGTGTCGCAGTACTGCCGGGCGAGCGAGCGCACGTCACCGGCGACCATCACGCCGTCGCCGGTCCCGATCCCCGGCGGGTTGCCGAAAGTGCCTTCCAGGACACCGTTGTTGCCCTGTGCGATGTACCCGGGAACGGTGGGCGTCGCGGCGGAGCCGAGGTTGATCTTGTTCACGGCCTCGACGTACGGCAGCACCTTGTTCGGGTTCGTGTACTCGGGCTTGACGAACTTCTCCCACGTCAGCCCGGGATACCGGCCGAGCGCGTCGACGATCGACGCCTTTTCCATGTCCTTGAGCACCTGAAGGCCGTAGGAATTCGCGTACGGCTTGAGATCGATGCCGAACGAACGCGAGACCCCGATCAGCGCCATCGGAATGACACCGGTCCACGCGACACTGCCGTTGACGTACTTGAGATTGTGCGACGGCTTGACGAGCAGCCCGCCTTCGGCGAAACCGACGAGATTCTTGTTGACGTCGGGAGCGTAATCCGGCGCGAGCGCGGCGGCCCAGCCGGTCGCGATGGCGCCGCCCGAATACCCGATGAGACCGAAGCGGGTCTTGTCGTTCATTCCCGTTTCAGATGCCTTCGTCGCGGCCCGGATCGAATCCAGCGTGTTCGTGCCGTATTCCGGCCCGGCCGCGAAGTTCGCCTTCTGGCCTTCGGTGTCGGGAATGACGACGTTGTAGCCCAGCAGCAACGCGGGGGCGATGAACAGCGCCTCCGCGTTGGCGATCAGGCCACCGAGCGAGACGTCGCCGACGATGGCCCTCGACGGACCGTGCTCGGGATTGAGCGAGTCGTAGAATGATTGGTATGAAACGGCTTTGGTGCTGTCGCCGGTGAGGCTGCGCACCACCGAAGTGACGTTGGCGGACGGTTTCCCCTGCGCGTCGGTGCTCCGGTAGAGCAGCTGGGTCACCTTGAGCGGCGTGGAAATACCGACGACGTGGTAATTCAGCGTCCGGGTTTTCAAGACGGTTCCGGGGTTGTACGACGACAGTGGTTCGCTGCCGCTGTAGCTGTAGAACGAATCGGTCGCGGGGGCGGCGGAAGCGGCGGGCGCGGCGGCGAAACCGACGACGAGAGCGATCGCGACGGCCAGCAGGCGAGCGGGCTTTCGGGTCATGACTCCCCTTTGAATCATGAAGTGGATCACGTTTGGATGTTCGGAACCTACCAGCCGGTAACCGATGGTGTACAGGCTCGTACATCATTTATCGCCGCGAATCCGTCAATATTTCTTCACGGGGCGTTCCGGTTTGGACGGAGCACGGCTCGGACAGGGTCCGGCTTGTGATCCAGCACAAAAACGGCAGGACGATCAACGGGATCAGGGCCGTCCGCAGGGACGTGTGGTCCGCGATGGCGCCGATGACGGGGCTCGCGAGGCCGCCGACGCTGACCGTCAGGCCGAGGGTGACGCCGCTCGCGGTGCCGACGCGGGTGGGTAGGTAGTCCTGGGAGAGCGTGATCTGGAGGGAGAACGGGATGTACAGGCTCACGGCGGCCAGGAAGACGAACGGGAAGAACGCCGGGCCCGGCACTAACACGACGCCCGCGACCGCGCCGATGGTGACCGGATACGACCGCCGCACCACGACGACCCGGTCCCGTCGTCCGGCCAGCCTGCTGCCCAGCAGCGTGCCCGCGGCGCCGCCGAGGTAGAGCAGGAACAACGCGGCACTGCCCGTCGCCGGGCCGCCGCCGACCCGCTGCTGGGCGTAGAGCGAGACGAACGTGCTCAGTCCGACGAACACGATCGAGCGGAAGACGACGGACACCGACAGCCTCGCGAACGACCTCCAATCGTCGACGCCCACGACGTCCGCGGAGGAGCCGCCGGTGCGGGCCGTCTTGGCGAGTGCGCGCAGCACGGGCAGGCAGAGCACGGAGCCGGCCAGCGCGGGCGCGACGAGCAGCGGCGACATCCGGAGCCCGCCGAGGGCCATGACCGCGGCGACGAGCACGGGGGCGGCCGCGAAGCCGATGTTCCCGCCGAGGGAGAACCAGCCCATGGCCGTATGCCTGCCGCCGCCGGCGATTCTCGCGACCCTGGCGGCCTCGGGGTGGTAAGCGGCCACCCCGATTCCCGACACGGCGACGAAAGCGAGCGTGAGCGCGTAGGAGCCGACGAATCCGCCCAGGCCGATGCCCAGACCGCCGAGGAGGGTGGCCGACGGCAGCAGCCAAGGCATCGCCCACCGATCGGTCAGGGCGCCGAACAACGGCTGCGCCACCGACGACAGCAGTGACGCGGCGAGCACGACGCCCGACACCGCCGCGTATCCGTAGGCGCGCTCGGCGGCGAAGAACGGCACCAGCGCGGCCACCGAGCCCTGGTACACGTCCACGCACGCGTGCCCCGCCGACAACAGGAAGATCGCTTTTCTCGACACCCCGTCATGGTTGTCGCGGGCCGCCGTGTCGCGCTTCCGATAAAATGACAGACGATGACGGAAATCCGCCACATGCCCGAGGCGCCGACCCAGGTCCGTTCCCTGGCGTCCGGCACGACGATCGACGCGCACCGCCACGATGACCACCAGGTCGTCTACGCGGCCAGTGGAGTCCTGGCGATCACCACCGACAAGGGCTCCTGGGTCGCGCCCGCCACCAGGGCCATCTGGGTGCCCGCCGGGACCGTGCACGCCCATCAGGCGCACGGCGACCTCGAACTCCGTCTGGTCGGCCTGCCCGCCGCCGTGAACCCGTTGCGGCTGAACGAACCGAGCGTGCTGGCCGTCGGCCCGCTCCTGCGCGAGCTGATCCGCGCCTACACCGATCCGCCGCACGCCGACAGTCCGGAACGCCGGCGGCTGCGCGCGGTCCTGCTCGATCAGCTTCGTGCCTCGCCGCAGCAGGCCTTGCACCTGCCGACGCCGGCAGACCCGCGGCTTCGTGCCCTGTGCGAGATCCTGAGCG
This sequence comes from Amycolatopsis sp. NPDC089917, assembly GCF_040684635.1. Lineage (NCBI taxonomy): Bacteria > Bacillati > Actinomycetota > Actinomycetes > Pseudonocardiales > Pseudonocardiaceae > Amycolatopsis > Amycolatopsis sp. NPDC089917. The sequence continues at coordinate 36,891 of NZ_JBFBGL010000036.1, forward strand.
CCGATCCGGCCGACAACCGGACGCTGGCCGCGCTCGGCGCGCGGGTCGGGGCGAGCGATCGCACTCTGACGCGGCTCTTCAAGGCCGACCTCGGCATGACGTTCCCGCAATGGCGTACGCAGTTGCGCCTCTACCGCGCTTTGGCGCTCCTGGCCGAGAACACCCCGGTGACCGCTGTCGCGCACGCCTGCGGCTGGGCGTCCACCAGCGCGTTCATCGACGTCTTCCGGCGCGCCTTCGGGCACACGCCGGGCACGCATTTCGACCGGTGAACGCCGGCCGGCTCCAGCGGGTCGTGAGTGGTCAGTGTCGTTCTGGCGGAAGATCCGAGGCGCTCACCGCCCTGGAGCAGACCCCGTCACGTCACTCGCCTTTACCTTCTCGGTCCCCGGCGCACGAAAACGGGGCCGGTCCACAATGGACCGGCCCCGCTTCGTGTGCGGTTCTTTCTTACGCCTCGCTACGGCGACGACGCACCAGCAGCACCATCAGCACACCCGCGCCGAGGAGCGCGCCGCCGATGACCAGCGGCATGGTGGCGGAGGCGCCGGTGTTGGCCAGCTCGTTGCCGCCACCCGACTCGGCGCCGCCGGGAGTGGTGGGGGCCGGGGTCTCGGTGACGGGCGCGCCACCCTGCTTCCAGGTCGCGGTCGCGTTCGCGGAGACCGAGGTCTTCTCGGAGTCCGCGACGATCAGCGACTGGGCGGGGACCTTGGCGTAGTTCTCGCCCACGAACAGGCGGCCGGTGTCGAGGTGGCCGCTCACCTTCAGCGAGAACGAGCCCTCGCCGTCCTTGGTGTCCTTGGGAACGTCGACGAAGACCTTCGTGCCGTCCTTGATGGCGGAGGCCTTGATCTCCTTGCCGTCGGCGTCGACGACCTTGACGCCCTCGGGCAGCTTGCTGGTCAGCTCGGTGACGTCACCGCTGGTGGCCACGCTGAACGGGCCGATCTTGCCGCCGGTCGCACCCGAGGCCTTGGCCGGCGCGATGTCCAGGGTCGGCTTCGGCTGCTGGCCGATGCCGACGTTCTCCTTGCCGACGAGGTAGTCGTAGAGGGCCAGCACGTCGGCCGACGCCCCCGCGTCCCCGTCCATCAGCGGCTTCTCGCGGTCGAAGTCCTTGCCGTCGCTGAAGTGCCAGACGGCGGCCTGTGTCGCGGTGACGGCTTCACCGGCGGACAGTCCGCCGTTGAGCTTGGCTCCGCTCTTGCCGAGCGTGCCTTCGATGGCCTTCAGGCCGACAGACGGGTAGCCGTGGTGCAGCACCCAGTTGATCTTCGCGCTGTTCTTGTTGAACGGCGACGAGGCGTCCGGGTACTTGTTCCACGGGCGCTCGATCATGTCCTGATCGGTGCGCATGTCGACCTCGATCTGGACGCAGTACATCTTGAGCTTGCTGCCGTCGGACAGCTTCAGCTCGAACAGCTCCGGGACGTAGTGCTTGGGGTCCCCGAAGTTGACGCTGTAGCCCCGCTCGCCGGCCTTCTCGACGACCCGGCCCCGCGCCGCGCCGTCTTCGGCGAGGGCGGCCGGAGCGGCCATCGTCAGTGCGACGGCCGCGGTGGCAACCGCGATCCCGCCGCGAACCAGAACTGACCTGCCGTGCATGTGTCTCCCATCCGAATACGGACCACGAATGCCAGTGCCGCGTGCGACCACAGGCCCCGACCGCAACGGCTCGCCCACATGAGGGATGAGTAATCCCATCGAGCGAGAGCGGAGCATACAGAGGTCCTACATGTGGCTACTCCGGGGTATGCCTCATGTCCGAAATGCGCCGAAATAAGAGTGAACGTCGAGCGAAGGCTCTCGGATGGGTAGGCGACGGGATCTCGACGGTAAGAAACCGACGAAAAGCTCGCGGATGGAGGTACCGCCACTGCTCCGCCCGCTGTTGAATTGGGCTGGCTGAATTGGACCAGACCATTCAACGGTGATTGGAGTCCCCATGACGCGACGGCACCTCCGCCGGGGGTTGTCCCTGGTGGCCGGGCTCGCCCTGGCGGGAGCGCTGCTTCCGACAGCGAGCAGCGCGGAACCCCAGGAAGGACGGGGTGTTCCGCTCGGCGAGCTGACCGCCACGGCGACCCAGGTCGCGTCCGGGCTGGTCAATCCCACCGCGATCACGGCGCTCAACGACGGCAGCGGCCGGATCCTCGTCGTCGAGAAACGCGGCGTCGTCCGGGCCTACCACCCCAAGACCGGGCTCGCCGCCAAACCGGTGCTGGACATCAGCGCCAAGGTGAACGGCGCGGACGTCGAACGCGGGCTGCTCGGGCTCGCGATCGCCAAGGACAGGCGGGTCTACGTCGCCTACACCCGCAAGTCCGACAGCGCGGTGACGCTGTCGCGGGTCCGGCTGGACACCGGTGAGCTCACCGAGCTGATCACCCAGCCGCATTCCGAGTATCCCAACCACAACGGCGGCCAGCTGGCGTTCGGCCCGGACGGCTACCTGTACTGGGGGATCGGCGACGGTGGCGGCGGGGGCGACCCGCTGGCCAGCGGGCAGCGCCTCGACACGCTGCTCGGCAAGATCCTGCGCGTCGACGTCAACCGCGCGTGCGGCTCGTTGCGGTACTGCGTCCCGGCGGGCAACCCGTTCGCCGGCGTCGCGGGCGCGCGTCCGGAGATCTGGGCGTACGGGCTGCGCAACCCGTGGCGGTTCTCGTTCGACCCGGCCGACGGCTCGCTGTGGATCGGCGACGTCGGCCAGGGCCGGTTCGAGGAGGTCGACCATCTCGCCAAGGGCAAGGGCGGCGCGAACTTCGGCTGGTCCTGCAAGGAGGGGCCGGTCGTGTTCGACCAGACGCGCTGCGAGGACGGCGTGACCTACACCGAGCCTGTCTTCCACTACATCTCCGGCGCGGAGGGCTGCGCGGTGATCGGCGGGCACGTCTACCGCGGCAAGAAGTACGCCTCGCTGGCGGGCGGTACCTACCTCGCCACCGACTTCTGCCAGGGAACGGCCTGGGCCGTCCGCAAGAAGGCCGACGGCACCTACGAAAGCGCCCGGATCGGCGAGTTCCCGCTCGACGCCACCACGCTCGGCACCGACCAGAAAGGTGAGCTCTACCTGGCCGACGAACGACCCGGTGGCCTGCACCGGATCTCGTTCGCGCGCAAGGGCTGACGAGACTCCCCGGCCGCGTCCGCCCGGCGCGGCCGGGGTCTCAGCCCGTCCGGGGCAGCCGGACCTCGACCGTCCAGCCACCGTCCGGAGCCGGTCCCGCCTTCGCCGACCCGCCCAGCGCGTCGGCGCGTTCCCGCATCCCGACCAGCCCCATCCCGCCGCCGCTGTCCGGCTTCGGTCGCTCGCCGGCGGGACCGTTCGTGACGACGAGCGTGACCGTTTCCGGGGAGAAGCCGAGTTTCACCGCTCGGACGGCGCCGGGGGCGTATTTGGCCGCGTTCGTCAGCGCCTCCTGCGCCGCGCGGACGAGGGTGTGGGCGACGCCGCCGCCGAGCGGGCCCGGAGTGCCTTCCACCGCGAAGGGCACCGTCTCGTTCGCACACAACGCGGCCAGCGTTTCCTCCAGCGGGGAGGCGTCCTCGCGCAGTTCGTGCACCGCCTGCCGCATCCGCCCGATACCGTCCACCGCCAGCGACCGCGCGCGGCGTACCGCGTCGCCCGCCTCCGCGTCCCGGCCCTTCGTGCCGAGCGCGTCGGCCATGTCGAGTTGCAGGGCGATCCCGGTCAGCGAATGCCCGAGGACGTCGTGCAGTTCCCGCGCGATCCGCGTCCGCTCCAGCAACGCGGCCTCCCGCGACTCGGACGCGGCCGCGCGCCGGGCTTCGGCCGCGGCGCGTTCGGCGTTGAAGAGCGCGTCCTGCCGGTCGCGGCGCGCGATGCCGAGCAGCACCGGCAGGCCCGTCGAAAGCGCGAGCCACCACGGCCACACGTCCGCGTTCGGCGTCACCGCGCCGACCACGGCGACCGCCACCGCGCAGCAGACGGCGTCGAGGACGGCCACCGCGATCGCCAGCTTGCGCGAGGCGAGTTTGATCCCGGCGACCGCCGCGGCGAGGTAGGCGAACATCGGCGCGAAGGTCTGCGGGGCCAGCGGGAGGAACACGGCCGCGCACACCGCGTACCCGCTCGCGAGCAGGAGCTGCGTCCGCCGCGGGATCCGGTCCCACGGCAGGAACGACGCCAAGGCGAAGAGCGTGACCAGGACGAAGAGCGTCGTGGTCATCGGCCGGGCATGGACCTGCTGGGTGGAGATCCCGACCCCGGTCGCGACGATCGCCGCCGTGATCAGGGCGGGCCGGATCAGCCTTTCGGCGAGCCGTGCGCGGCGGAGCACCGCCGCGTTTCCGGTCATCGGGGCTCCTGAGGGTGGAGAGGGTTCTCCACCCGAAGATACGGCCGCGGCCGCACGACGGCGCGCGCTCACCGGCTTAGCGTCGGAGTGTCTTCGAAAACCTGCCCGAGGGGGAAACGATGAGCACTCCTGTCGAAATCGTCCTGATCGTCGCCGTGGTCGGATACATCCTGATCCGCCGGATGGCCGGGGACGTGGCCGAAGCCAAGCGGATGCTGCTGCTGCCCGCGATCCTTGCCGTGATCGGCTTGTCCACTGTGGACGAAAGCACGCACTCCGCGACCGCGGTGGTGTTCCTGGTCGGCACGCTCGCCGTGAGTGTCCTTTTCGGAGTCCTGCGGGGCGCGAGCATTCGGATCTACCAGCAGGACGGCGTCGCGCACATGCGCTACACCTGGCTCACGATCGCGCTGTGGGCCCTGAACGTCGCCGCCAAGGTCGGCGCGAACCTGCTGCTGGGCCTCATCACCGGGGTCGCCTCCGGCGGTAACAGCGTCATGCTGACCATCGGCGCCGGGATGCTCGTCGAGGGAATCGTGGTGCTCGTCAGGGCGGTGCGCACCGACAGCCGTATCGTCTGGAAGAAGGGGGAGGACGGCAAGGCGCACACCACCTCGCCGTTCCTCGACGATCTGCAGGCCAGGATGACCCGCCGCTGAACCGGAGGTACCCAGGTGACCGTGTCGCTCGTGGTCGTCGACGATCAGGCCTCCGTGCGGGAGGCCCTCGCGGTGATGCTCGATATCGCCGACGGCATCACGGTCGTCGCGACGGCCACCAACGGCGAGGAGGCCGTCGCCGCGGTCACCCGGCACACGCCGGACGTCGTGCTGATGGACCTCCACATGCCGGTGCTGAACGGCGTCGAAGCGACCGGCCGGATCAAGGCCGCGGCGCCCGGGGTCCAGGTGGTGGTCCTGACCAGCCTCGACGACGACGAGTCGATCCTCGCCGCGCTCGAAGCCGGCGCGAGCGGCTACCTGACGAAGGAAGCCGACCGGGCGAAGATCGAGCAGGCGGTGCGCACCGCCGCCGACGGCCAGGTCGTCCTCGCCCCGGAGGTCCAGCGGAGGCTCCTCACCCTCGCGTCGCGCCGGTCGCGGGCGGTGGAGGAGGGGGACCGGTTCGGGTTCACCTCACGGGAGAAGGAGATCCTCGGGCTGATCGGCGAAGGCCTGCGGAACCCGGAGATCGCCGAGCGGCTCGTGATCAGCGAAGCCACCGTCAAGACCCACATCAACAACCTGTTCGCGAAGGCGGGCTTCCATTCCCGCGCCGAAGCCGTCCGGTACGCGCTGAGCACCCCGGCTCCCGCGCCCTACCGCTTCACCTGATCGCGTTTCATCAAACTTTCATCATCCCTCCCTAGCGTCATGCCTCTCTGGTGGATTCAGCGATGGAGGGCGACGTGGAGCAAGCATTCCCACCCGGAGGCGCGCAGTGGCCGCCGCCGCAGGGCTGGGTCCCGCAACCGGTACCGGCGCCGCCGGCCAGGAAACCCCGGTGGCTGCTCTTCGGCGGTATCGCCGGACTCGTGCTGGTGCTCGTCGCCGGATTGACGACCTGGTTGCTGTGGCCGTCGAAAGCGGGCCGCGGACCCTTCGAGCAGGCGCTCGCCGGGCTTTCCTCGGCGCCCGCCGTGCGGAACAGCACTTCCGCGGCCGGCGGGATGATCACGACGGAGGTCAAGACCACCGCGTACGGCGAGACGTCCGGCACGATGACCTTCCGGGGCATGAAGATCGAGATCCTGTCCGTCGGCGGCAAGGTCTACTTCAAGGCACCCGACGGCCTGCTGCCCGGGGCGCGACCGGATTCGTCCGCGGCCTCGGATCTCAAGGACCGCTGGATCACCGGCGAGGAAGCGCTGTTCGGACCGGCCTTGCGGCAGTTCGAGTCCCCGGAGAGACTCGCCGCCCGCCTGCGTGAGGCACTGGAGCGGGCGGAGGACATCCCCGAGGACCAGGACGAGACCGTCCGGGACGTCCCGGCGCTCAAGGCGAGCACCCCCGCCGGTGACCTGTACGTCTCGAAGGAAGCGCCGCATCGGCTCCTCCGCTTCTCCGTGAGGATGCCCGGCGGGATGCCGTCCGTCCCGAGGGTGCCGACGATCCCCGACGCGGGCTCGCGGCCGCCGCTGCCATCGGGCGAGGGCCTCGGCGAGTCCGATGTGGACGCTCTGTCGCCGGAAGAGACCGTCGCCGTCTACGAAGACCTGATGTCGAACACCAAGAAGCTGTCCGGCGCCGTCGACACCGGCGTGCGGTTCGACCTGGACGGCGCGGCCACGGTCTCGTGCGGCTCCGCGGGCTGCACGGTGACCGCGAACGTGTCGAACACCGCGTCGGCGAACAGCGGCGGGAAGGTCACCGGCCAGGTCAACGCCACGATGACCGCGAACGTGACCATCGGCGGCCGCCCGGCGGGCAGTTGCCGGAACACGGCGACCCTGTCGCTGAACAGCGCGGGCTCGATCAGTTGTGTCAACAGCGGCGCCGGTGGCGTCTTCTCGTCGGTCGAGGCGGAGAAGAAGGCCGACGCGGAAGCGCGGTCGCGAGCCTCGGGCGGAGTACCGGTCCAGTATCGGATCGAGAGCATCGCGTCGGTTTCCGTCATGGCCGAAGCGATCGGGCAGGTCGAAATCACCCGGTTGGTCGACGAGCTCTCGGAGCGGCGGTCGAAGCTCGGCGGCAAGTGACCTGGCAGGGGAAAAGAAACAGCGCCGGGCGAACGGCTTCGATGCCGCGCGCCCGGCGCTTTCGCGTCCCGCTGGTTCGGGTCAGTCCGTGGTGATTCAGTCCGTGCCGTATTCGATCGCGGCGTGGTCGAGCAGTTCGTCGTCGCCCGAGGCCTTGCCGCGGGAGGCGATCACCTGCGCGCCGCCCGCGTCCATCGCCCCGATCAGCCCGGTCGACGCGGCCTGCGCGGCGCCGATCAGCGTCGGGTGCCCGCCGCCGACCATGCCGAGCCCGGCGTACTGCTCGAGCTTGGCGCGCGAGTCGGCGATGTCGAGGTTGCGCATGGTGAGCTGGCCGATCCGGTCCACCGGGCCGAACGCGGAGTCCTCGGTGCGCTCCATCGACAGCTTGTCCGGGTGGTAGCTGAAGAACGGGCCGCTGGTGTCGATGATCGAGTAGTCCTCGCCGCGCCGCAGCCGCAGCGTGACCTCGCCGGTGACGGCCGCGCCGACCCACCGCTGCAGCGACTCGCGCAGCATCATCGCCTGCGGGTCCAGCCAGCGGCCCTCGTACATGAGCCTGCCGAGGCGGCGGCCCTCGTTGTGGTAGCTGGCGAGGGTGTCCTCGTTGTGGATCGCGTTGACGAGCCGCTCGTACGCCGCGTGCAGCAGTGCCATGCCCGGCGCCTCGTAGATGCCGCGGCTCTTGGCCTCGATGATCCGGTTCTCGATCTGGTCGGACATGCCGAGCCCGTGCCGCCCGCCGATGGCGTTGGCCTCCAGGACCAGGTCGACCGCGGTGGCGAACTCCTTGCCGTTGATCGTCACCGGGCGGCCCTGCTCGAAGCCGATCGTGACGTCTTCCGGCGCGATCTCGACCTCGGGGTCCCAGAACCGGACGCCCATGATCGGGTTGACGATCTCGATGCCGGTGTCGAGGTGTTCGAGCGACTTGGCCTCGTGCGTCGCGCCCCAGATGTTCGCGTCGGTGGAGTAGGCCTTCTCGGTGCTGTCCCGGTAGGGCAGGTCGTGCGCCTGCAGCCACTCGGACATCTCCTTGCGTCCGCCGAGCTCGCTGACGAACTCGGCGTCCAGCCACGGCTTGTAGATCCGCAGGGACGGGTTCGCGAGCAGGCCGTAGCGGTAGAACCGCTCGATGTCGTTGCCCTTGAAGGTGGAGCCGTCGCCCCAGATCTGGACGTCGTCCTCCAGCATCGCGCGCACCAGCAGCGTGCCGGTGACCGCGCGGCCGAGCGGGGTGGTGTTGAAGTAGGTGCGACCGCCGTTGCGGATGTGGAAGGCGCCGCAGGCCAGCGCCGCGAGCCCTTCCTCGACCAGCGCGGCCTTGCAGTCGACGGCCCGCGCGATCTCGGCGCCGTAAGCCTTCGCCCGGCCCGGGACCGACTCGATGTCGGGTTCGTCGTACTGGCCGATGTCAGCGGTGTAGGTGCACGGCACTGCACCCTTCTCGCGCATCCACGCGACCGCTACCGAGGTGTCGAGGCCGCCGGAGAAGGCGATCCCGACGCGTTCGCCGACAGGCAGAGAGGTGAGTACCTTGGACATGATGGAAGTATATGCATAAGAGTGTATGACCATGCAAGCCGGGGTGAGCGGGGCAACTCGGGTGGGTGGTCGGTCCGGGTGGTCGTGAGTGGCGATTCGGGTTCCGGCGGACCGGTGTTTGTTACCTGCTGGATCCGTCACGTCGTCTACCGCTGAACGGGGTCGGGGTGGCTTTGATCGGCGCGGCGCAGGTTGCGAGAGTGGCTTTCGCATCACGAGCGCCCGGCCCGGCGAGTCCGGCGGCGTCGAGCGTCGCGAAAGCCACTTTCAGGACACTGGACGTCCTGAAAGTGGCTTTCGCGACACGGCACAGTGAGTCCTCTGAATCCCCCGGCTGCCGGACCGGCTCGATCACGACCACCCGGACCGAACGGCGCCGTGTCCGTTTCGTTACCTGTCCGCGAGGCCTCCCGTCGCGAATACCTGGCGAAGGCGTCTGCCGAAAACGGCGATTTCCCTTGCGGCGAAAGTAAACCAGTCTGATCGCCGGGTGGCCGCGAATACCTGGCATGAAGACTTCGCGATCCGGTCAGGGGCCACGTCTCCCGCTGTTCGGGGCGGCGCTGATCGGTGTCGTCGCCCTCGCCGCCGCTCTGGCGGCCGGTCACCTGGTGGCCGGGCTCATCAGCGTCAACGCCTCGCCGTACCTGGCGGTCGGCAACGGCGCGATCGACCTGACCCCGGTGGAACTGAAGGATTTCGCGGTCCGGACTTTCGGTGTCTACGACAAACTCGTCCTGCTCGGCGGAATGGCCGTGGTGATGGTGCTGGCCGCCGCGGCGGCCGGGATCGCCTCCCGCCGTTCACCCGTTCCGGGGATCGTGCTGATCGCCGCGTTCGGGCTGGTCGGCGGGTTCGCCGTCTCGCAGCGTCCCGACCTCGCCGCGGTCGCGCTGCTGGCGCCGCTGGCCAGCCTGATCGCCGGGGTCGGCGTCTTCTTCTGGCTGCATCGACTGGCCGCGGCCAGGTCGCAGGCCGTCGAGGGCGTCGAGGGCGCAGAGGGCGCGGCGCCGTCCCGCCGATCGGTGCTGCTGGCGGGCGCGGGCGCCGTCGTGGCCGCCGGGGCGGCGGGCGCGGGCGGTCAGCTGCTCGCCGGGACGCGGGACGCGGAGTCTTCCAGGGAGGCCATCGGACGGCTGGTCCCCGCCACAGCGGCGCCGCCGATCCCGGCCGACGCGGATTTCGCCAAGCTGGGCACGCCGACGTTCCTCACCGCGAACCGCGACTTCTACCGCGTCGACACCGCGTTGTCGGTGCCGCAGGTCCGGGCCGAGGACTGGAGCCTGCGGCTGCACGGCATGGTGCGCAACGAAAAAAGGTTCAGTTACGACGACATCCGCAACCGTCCGCTGATCGAGCGCACGATCACCATGACGTGCGTGTCCAACGAGGTCGGCGGGACCTACGTGTCCACGGCGAACTTCATCGGCGTGGACCTCGGGGATCTGTTGCGGGAGGCCGAAGTCCTCCCCGGCGCCGAGCAGATCTTCTCCACCAGCGTCGACGGCTGGACCGCCGGCAGCCCGGTCGTCGCCGCGCTCGACCCGGAGCGTGGAGCGATGCTGGCGATCGGGATGAACGGGGAACCGCTGCCGGTCGAACACGGTTTTCCCGCTCGAATGGTGATCCCCGGGCTCTACGGCTATGTTTCGGCGACGAAATGGGTCAAAGATCTGGAGATCACCACCTGGAAAGCGCGTCGCGCCTACTGGCTCGACCGCGGCTGGGGCGAACAGGCCCCGATCAAAACGCAGTCCAGGATCGACAGTCCGAAAGGATTCGAAACGGTCCCCGCGGGCAAGGTCCGGATCTCGGGCGTCGCGTGGGCGCAGCACACCGGTGTCGAGCGGGTCGAAGTCCGGCTCGGCGCAAGCGGGAATTGGCAGCCCGCAACGCTTTCCCGTGAGGTGGGGATCAACACCTGGCGGATGTGGTGGACCGAATTCGACGTTCCGGCGGGCAGCCATCAGGTCACCGTCCGGGCCGTGGACAAATCCGGTTACACCCAGACCGACGCCCGTGCCGGAACCGTTCCGGACGGTGCGACGGGCTGGCATGTCATCAGCTTCACCGCGCGGTGATCGGCGTCACTCGAAAGAGTGGCAATCCGATTTCGCGGTAGTTCCGAATGCCCGGTAAGAGTCCGAAAAACAAATGGAGTGATTTTCCGTGAGCAAGCTTCGCGTCGCAGGAATCGGTTTCACCGCGGTCGCCGCGCTGGCCCTGACCGCCTGCAGCAGCAACGACAGCGCTTCGTCCGGCAGCTCCAACAGCGCCTCCGCGCCCGCCCCGTCCTCGTCGATGTCGGCCCCGATGTCCAGCGCCGCCTCCGGTGACGGCGTCACCACCAACGCCGACGTGTTCGGCCCGGCCTGTTCGCAGCTGCCGCAGGGCAGTGCGCCCGGTTCGCTGGACTCGATGGGCCCGCAGCCGGTCGCCAGCGCCGCCTCGACCAACCCGCTGCTGACCAAGCTGGTCGCCGCGGTCAAGGCCACGAACCTGGTGGACACGCTCAACAGCCAGCAGGCCATCACCGTGTTCGCCCCGGCGGACCCGGCCTTCCAGGCGCTGGGCGACGCCAAGTTCAACGAGCTCGCGGGCAAGCCGGACCAGCTGGCCCCGATCCTGCAGTACCACGTCGTCGGCAAGCGTTACGACGCCAAGGGCCTGGAGTCCGCCAAGTCCCTGGAGAGCCTGAACACCGCCGGTGGCCCGCTCAAGATCGAGGGTTCCGGCGAGAACATGACCGTCAACGGCGCGAAGATCCTGTGCGGCAACATCCCCACCAAGAACGCCACCGTCTTCGTCATCGACAAGGTGCTGACCCCGGGCACCAACAAGAACTAGGTCCCCGCACGTGATCGCGGTGGCCATGCCTTCGGGCGTGGCCACCGCGATCTTCGTGGTTCAGGGGGTCAAGGCGGCGGCGTCCACATCGGTCACCATGATCCGCAGACTCGCCTCCTCCCACGGGGTTCCGGTCAGCACCGCGCGCAAGGCCGCCCCGGCGACCTCCGTCAGCGGCGGGATCGGCACCTCCAAGGCGACGACGCGGATCTCCACGACGTTCTCGGAGATGTCGACGGCCATCACGTCGAGGTCCCAGGGCACCGCCGAGGCGGCGGCCGTGGTGGACGGTGTCGCCGCGCGCAGCCCCGGTACGTCGCGGAGCGTGCTCAGCAGCGACGCGGTCAGTTCGGAACGTGCGGTCACAACAGTCCTCCACGGATTTCGATGTCCAAAATGGACACCGAGACGGCCGACGGGGTGAGCCCGGTCGCCTCGGTCACGGCCTTGCCCACAGCGCGCTGTACCGCCTGTGCCGTCGCGGCGGCCTGGTCCAGCCCGGAGACCGAAAGGTCGATCTCCACCCGGACGTCGGGCGGATCCTGCTCGATGAAGGCGCGGACCCCTTCGGTCGGCGCGGGTTCGAGGCCTTTGATCCGCTGCCGCGCGATCCGGGTCAGCGAGCCGGCCAGCCCGCGCAGCCCGGGTTCCAGGCGTACCACGCCGGGGACCCGCGCCGCGGCGTGCGCGGCGACCGCCGCGATCACCGGCGGTGAGATCACCGTCTCGACCAGGTGTCTGGCCGGGGCCTGCTCACGCGTCATAGATGTCCTCCACCGTCAGGTCGAGCCGGGCCAGCCTGAGTCCCACCCTGGCGCCCGCCGCCGCCGTGACCCGCTCGCGGACCACGTCCAGCGAGTCACTGTCGAAATCATGCGCGATCGCGACGCTCAGTTCCACGTCGACGGCCCGCCCGTCGCTCATGTCCGGCGAACGGATGACCCGGCACCGCCTCGCGCGGACGCCGGTCACCGAGTCCGCGGCGAACCGCAGCACCGCCGCGACCGCCTGATCGCTCACCCACACCTCGCCCGGTTCGGGGCTGGCCAGCGGCACCAGATCCCGGCGCCGCACTTCGGCGCGGACGGCGGACATGATCCGGCTCGTGAGATCCGCCGACGGCTCGCTGTCGTCTTCGGCCAGTTCCTGGGTCAGCCCGCGCAGCACCAGGAGGCTCTCCCTGGTCGCCCGGCAGTGCGGGCAGTCGAGTTCGTGCGCGTCCGCCCGGCCGGCGCCGACCTCGTCGAGCCGTTCCCAGACCTGTTCCACATCACGGCCGCACGGCAGCAGGTAGTCCTGGGTCGCGTGGTTCATCGCCATGGCGCCATCACCTCCGCCAACTGTGCTCGTGCTCGCGCGATGCGTCCGCGCACCGCGGTGGGGGTCGCCCCGATCGCCTGCGCGATCTCGTCGTAGGAGCGCCCGTGGACCTCGCGCAACAGCCAGCAGGCCCGTTGCTCAGCGGTCAGCTGGTCCAGCGCCCCGGTGAGCGCCGTCATCTGCGCGTTCGTCTCGGCCTCGCGATCCGGCCGCCCGGCCGAACCCGCGGACTCGCGCTGGTCCAGCTCGACGTCGGCCACCGGTTTCCTGGCGCGGATCACGTTCAGGCACCGGTTGGTCGTCGTCCGGTAGAGCCAGCCGACGAAGGCCGCGTCCTCCTGCAACTGGTCGAGCCGCCGCCAAGCACCGAGGAACACCTCCTGGACGACGTCCTCGGCGTCCCCCTTGTTCCCCAGCATCCGCAGCGCCAGCCGGTACATCTGCCCCTGGAACCGCAGGACGAGCTGCTCGTACGCGCGGATCTCGCCGTCGCGTGCCCTCGCCACCAGCGTGGCGTCGTCCAGCACCGTTTCGCCGGCGGCCGGTGCGTTCTCTCTCGCCGACGTCGTCATCGAGCGCACCTGTGCAGTGCCGCCATGCCGAAGCTCCCTCCTGCCACCTACTGCCGGTGACAACACGTAAGACACGGCTTCCCCGGAATCGTCACGCGGCAAACCGGATCCAGCCGACCACGGCGACGCGGATCACGCACCTCGAGGCCGGATGGTCAGCCCTGACGGGCGAGTGAGGGGTAGTCGTCCAGGGTGATGTCGGTGGCGAACTTGTCGGTCACCCACAGCATCCCGCGCAGCATGAGCGGCCGCCGGAACATCTGGTTCCGCAGCTTGATCCGCAGCTTCGTCGGCGGCGCGAGGAACGGGCCCGCGTTGGCGCTGCGGGCGATCTTGGCGTAGCCGCGGAACTTCTCGTCGTAGCGCCGGAAGGCCAGTTCGTGATCGCCGTTCGCGGCGGCGAGCTCGCCCGCGATGACGTACGCGGCCACGACGGCCAGCCCGGTGCCGAACCCGCCCAGGGTGTTGCCGTACGCCGCGTCACCGAGAAGCGCGACCCGACCGGTCGAGTAACCGTCCATCGCGACCCGGCTGATCGAGTCCAGATAGACGTCGTCCGAGCGCTTCACCGCTTCCATCAACTCGGGCACCCGCCAGCCGCCGCCGGCGTACGCGGCGGCCAGGATCTCCTTCTGCTGCTCGGTGTCGTACCGGTTGTAACCGAGCTCGGGGGAGGCGAACACGAAGAACGCGGGCGCCTTCGAGCCACCGGCGGCGGTCAGCAGGCCGGGCTCGTTGTACAGCACCGGGGTGTCGCCGAAATCGCCGATCTCGTCGGTCTCGACCAGGGCGTAGTAGTGACCGAGGTGCTTCACGTAGTCGGCTTCCGGGCCGAACGCCAGCCGCCGCACCGCGGAGTGGATGCCGTCGGCGCCGAAGACGAGGTCGAACCGCCTCGGGGCTCCGCGCTCGAAGGTGACGTCGACGCCGTCGGCGGTTTCGGTCAGCGAAGTGATGGAGTCGCCGAAGACGTACTCGCAGTCGTGAGCGGTCCGGTCGTACATGATCCGGGCCAGGTCGCCGCGCCGGATCTCGACGTCGCCGCCGGTGAACTCGCCGGGCATGACGGCCAGCGGCCTGCCCTCGGCGTCGATGAAGGTCTGGTCCAGCCCGCCGGTCTGGTGCCGGTGGATCTCGTCGAGGATGCCCATCCGCTCCAGCACGGTGCGGTGGGTGGCGCCCTTGAAGTCGACCGCCTGGCCACCGGTGCGGAGCTCCGGCGACCGTTCCACGACGGTGACCTCGTAGCCCTGGCGGGAAAGCCAGAAGGCGAGGGCGGGGCCGGCGATGCTGGCGCCGGAGATGAGGACTGTCCTGTTCGTCATGGGAGGAGCTTCACGGCCGGCGTTGACGAAGCGCTGACAGTCCGCTGACGGTCGCCCGTCAGCTCCAGCCGGGCAACGGGAGGGTGAGTTGCCCGGGGTCGTCCGGCGGCGCGGTCTCGTAGCGCGGCGGCGTCGCGGACAGGCCGATCGGGTTGCGGGTCAGCCGCACGGAGGTGCCGTCGGGCCGGGGGAGGTCGACCGTCGGGTTCAGGCCGAGCCGGTCGGCCAGGGCGAACGCGCCCGCGACGTCGTTGACCTCCCCGGCGGGCACCCCGGCCGCGCTCAGGTCCGCCGCCCACTCGGCCGCCCGGCGACGTCCGAAGTGGTCTTCGAGCAGCGCCCGGAGTTCGGCACGGTGCTCGACCCGCGCCGGATTGGTCGCGAACCGGGTGTCGCCCGCGAGCTCCGGCAGGCCGATGACCTCGCACAACGCCGCGAACTGCCGGTCGTTGCCGACGGCGAGCGCGAGTTCGTGGTCGGCGCAGGGGACGAGTTCGTACGGGGCGATGCTGGGGTGGCGGTTGCCCATCCGCGCCGGGACCGTCCCGCCCGAGGTGTACGCGCTGCCCTGGTTGACCAGCGCGGCGAGCAGGCTGGACAGCAGATCGATCTCGACGCGCTGCCCTTCTCCGGTCCGGTCGCGGTGGCGCAGGGCGGCGAGGATGCCGACGCTCGCGAACAGCCCGGCCAGCACGTCGACGAGCGCGACGCCGACCTTCTGCGGCTCGCCCGCCGGGTCGCCGGTGATGCTCATCAGCCCGCCGACGGCCTGGATGAGCAGGTCGTAGCCGGGCAGCGCGGCGCCGCCGCCGGAGCCGAAACCCGTGACGGAGCAGTAGACGAGACCGGGATTCGCCGCCCGCAGGGCCTCCGGGCCGAGTCCGAGCCGGTCCATCACGCCGGGCCGGAAGTTCTCGACCACGACGTCGGCCTCCAGCGCGAGCGCCCGGGCCCGGGCGAGGTCGTCGGGATCGGCGAGGTCCAGCGCCACGCTCGTCTTGTTCCGGTTCACCGACTGGAAGTACGTCGCCTGGCCCGCCGCGTCGTAGGGCGGACCCCAGCTGCGGGTGTCGTCGCCGGTGCCCGGCCGCTCGACCTTGATCACCGTCGCGCCGAGGTCGGCCAGCAGCATGGTGGCGAACGGGCCGGCGAGCACCCGCGAGAAATCGAGGACACGGAGCGGGCCGAGTGCGGTTTCGGGCATGGGCCCGACCCTAAGCGGCCGTAGACGGCTCCGAAGTTGTGATCACGATCACGAAAGGCCGGTTTTCCCAATACTTTCCTCTAGGTACCTACTATCTCCATGAAGGTAGCTTCGGTCGCGTCAACGAAGAACGCATCGAGGAGCGACCATGATCGTGGTGACCGGAGCGACCGGGAACGTAGGGCGTCGGCTGGTGGAAACCCTTGCCGCCGAAGGGGAAGAGGTGACGGCGGTGTCGCGCCGGATCTCACCGGCGGACGTATCCGGCGGCGTGCGGACCGTCCAAGCCGACCTCGCCCGGACAGAGGGGCTGAAGGAGGTCTTCGCCGGTGCGGACCGCGTTTTCCTTCTGACGTCGGGAGAGTTCATGGCGGCGGGCGGCGACGTCGCGGAAGTCGTCGCGGCGGCCGGTGAAGCCGCGATCGTGTTGTTGTCCTCCCAGGGCGTCGGGACCGGACGGCACGCGCCGGCGTTCGAGGAGGCGGTCAAGGCTTCAAGTCCGAAGTGGACAGTGCTGCGCCCGGGAGGCTTCGCGTCGAACGCCTTCCAGTGGGCGCCCGCGATCCAGGCAGACCGCGTCGTCGCCGCGCCGTTCGGCGACGTCGCGCTGCCCGTCATCGACCCGGCCGACATCGCCGACGTCGCGGCGGCCGTGTTGCGGGAACCCGGCCACCACGGCCGGACCTACGTGCTGACCGGGCCCGAGCCCATCTCACCGCGCCGGCAGGCGGCGGCTTTCGGTGACGTGCTGGGCGAGCCGGTGCGGTTCGCCGACCTGGGCGAAGACGAGGCGCGAGCGGCGATGTCGGCGTTCATGCCACCGGCGGTCGTGGAGGCCACGCTCGCCATCCTCGGCCGGCCGACGGCGGACGAACAGCGGGTCAGTCCCGACGTCGAGCGGGTGCTCGGACGGCCGGGCCGGACCTTCGCCGAGTGGGCGGCCCGGAACGCGGCCGCTTTCAAGTGACTTCGGAGGCCGGATGAGAAAGTTCTCATCGAGTCCTCATCGGCGGCTCACCCGCGCCGGGCAGCCTGGTGACATGCGAGTCCGAATTATCGTCCTGGCCGGGGTCGCCGCCGTCGTGGTGGCGGCCACCGGCATGTTCGCCGTCGTCGCGGCCACCGCCGACTCGCCGCCCGACCTCGGTCCGGCCGTCGTCGCCCCGGCGGGACAGGCCGTCACCGGGCCGGGGGAGGCGGGCGCCCCGCCCGCCGTCGTCCCGCCCCGGCTGGCCGGGCACGACGACGACCCCGATGATGACCCCGATGACGGCGACGACCTTTTCGACTTCGACCTCGACGACTGAGCCGGGCCGATGAGCGCCCGCGCCCGGATCCTCGCCTGGGTCCTGCTGGTCGTCCTGCTCGCGCTCGCCGGATCGCTGCTGGCCACCCGCACCGTCCTGCACAACCAGCTCGACCAGCGGCTCGACAACGAGATCGCGCACGAGACCGGCAAACTCCGGGCCTTCCTGGCGTCGCCGGACGCCCGGCCCGCCGGACAGCCCGTCACCGTCGAGGCCGTCCTCGGCCGTCACCTGGAACGGAACCTGCCCGAGAAGTACGAGACGTTCTTCTCGATCATCGACGGCGCCGCGTCGAGGCGGAGCGCCATCGAACCGCCGGTCCGCCTCGACACCGATCCGAAGTTCGTCGCGGAGCTCTCCCGGGCCACCAGCCCGGCGTACGGCACGGTCACCACCGCGGTCGGCTCCGCGCGGTACGGCGTCGTCCCGGTGACCATCGAGGGTTCGCCGGGCCGCGGCGCGCTGGTGATCGTCGAGTTCGTCGACCACGCCGCGGGCGAGAGCGACGACGTCGTCGGCGTGATGGCCGCGATGTCGGGCGCCGCGCTGGTGCTGGCCGGGCTGATCGGCTGGCTGGTCGCCGGCCGGATCCTCGCGCCGGTGCGGGAGGTGCGGCTCGCCGCCGAGCAGATCGGCGAGACCGACCTTTCCCGCCGCATCGAGGTCCGCGGCTCGGACGACGTCGCCGCGCTCGGCCGCACCTTCAACACGATGCTCGACAGGCTCGAAAGCGCCTTCTCCGGGCAACGTGACTTCATCGACGACGCCGGACACGAGCTGCGCACGCCGATCACGATCGTCCGCGGCCATCTCGAGCTGATGGGGGAGGACCCCGAGGAGAACGCGGCCACCCGGCATCTGGTCCTCGACGAACTCGGGCGGATGCAACGGATCGTGGACGATCTGCTGGTCCTCGCGAAGTCCGGGAGCCCCGATTTCCTCGCTCCCGGCGACACCGATCTCGCCGACCTCACCGTCGAGACCCTCGCCAAGTCCCGCCCGCTGGCCGACCGTGTCTGGCGGCTGGACGCCGTCGCCGAGGCGACCGTCCGTGCCGACGGCCAGCGGCTCACGCAAGCCTTGCTGCAACTGGTTTCCAACGCCGTCCGGCACACCTCGCCGGGGCAGGAGATCGCGCTCGGCTCGGAGGTCACCGCGGCGACGGCGCGGCTCTGGGTCCGGGACACCGGGGAAGGCGTGCCGCCCGATTCGCGGAGCCGGATCTTCGAACGGTTCAAACGCGGCAGTAACTCGAGCGGCGACGACGGCGCCGGGCTCGGCCTGGCGATCGTCGCCGCGATCGCCGAGGCGCACGGCGGCCGTGTCCTGCTCGACACCGTGCCCGGCGAAGGCGCGCGGTTCACCATGGAGATCCCTGTCGCGGGAGGTGCGGGCCGGTGACCAGTGTGCTGGTGGTGGAGGATTCCGCCCGGATCGGCGCGTTCGTCGAGAAAGGCCTGCGGGCACAGGGTTTCGCGACCCGCTGGGTGCGGACCGGCTCCGAAGGGTTGACCGAGGCGCTGACCGGCGCGCACGACCTCGTCGTCCTCGACCTCGGGCTCCCGGATCTCGACGGGTCGGATCTGCTGCGTGCCCTGCGCGCGGCGGGCCGGACGGTGCCGGTGATCATCCTGACCGCGCGGGACAGCGTCGTCGACCGGGTCGCGGGGCTGTCCGGCGGCGCCGACGACTACCTGGCCAAACCCTTCGCGTTCGAGGAGCTGCTGGCCCGGATCCGGTTGCGGCTGCGGGGAAATCCCGACTCCGAGCCCGCGGTGCTCCGCGCCGGGGAGCTCTCGCTCGACCTGCGCACGCGGAAGGTCTCGGTGGCGGGGGAGGAGAAGGACCTCACCGCCCGCGAGTTCGCGCTGCTGGAGACCCTGTTGCGCAACCGCGGTCAGGTGCTGTCCCGCGAGCAGTTGCTCGGCGGGGTCTGGGGCTTCGACTTCGATCCCGGCTCGAACGTGGTGGACGTCTACATCCGTTACCTGCGAGGGAAGATCGGCGCGGAGCGGATCGAAACCGTGCGGGGGATGGGATACCGGCTCGGCGAGTCCTGATGAGACGGCTCTCATCGGGCTCTCACGACGGTCTCTTTTTCTTACGGCACAGTGGTTTCCATGACCACGACACTGCTTCATCTGGCCGTCGACCTCGTCGTCGCCGTCGTCCTCGCCTACGGCATCTACGCCCGTCGCCACCACCGCGGTGACCTCGCCTGCGCGTACCTCGCGCTGAACGTCGGCGTCTGCGTTTCGGTCGCCGTGCTGCTGTCCGTGTCGACCGCGAGCGCCCTCGGGCTCGGCCTGTTCGGCGTGCTGTCGATCATCCGCCTGCGGTCCGATTCGATCAGCCAGCAGGAGGTCGCGTACTACTTCGTCGCGCTGGTCCTGGGGCTGGTGAACGGGCTGCCGTCCGCGGACTGGCGGATCGTCACCGCTTTCGACGTGCTGCTCCTCGGAGTCATGTACGTCGCCGACCACCCTTCGCGCACGCGCGGCCCGCAGCGGCGGACGGTCGTGCTCGACACCGTGTACCCCGACGAGGAGACGATGCTGATGGAGCTGCGGGCGCGGCTCGGCGGAACGGTCGTGCGGCACAGTGTGTCCGAAGTGGACTATGTCCGCGAGGTCACCGTCGTCGACGTCCGGTTCCGGCCGGACGCCGCCCCGGTCGTCCACGGCGCTCCGGCGGGACACCGGTGAGCGGGCGCGGAACGGCCACCGTCGCGGCGGTGGCGAAAGGGCTCCCGGCGCTTTCACTGGCCGAAGTCGTCGCCACGAACGGGCTGATGAGCCGGACGGATCGCAAGTACGTGCTGTCGCCAGGCGACTTCCTCGCCGTCGCCGAGGCGCTCTCGCCGCGCTGCCTGGAAATCGACGGACAGCGGGTGTTCGGCTACTCGTCGACCTACTTCGACACGCCGGACCTGGCGATCTTCCGGGCGCACCGGCAGGATCGGCGGCGCCGGTTCAAGATCCGCACGCGGACCTACACCGACTCGGCCGACACGTACTGCGAGCTCAAGGTCAGCGGGCGGCGCGACGAGACGGTCAAGGTCCGCCGCCCGCATCCGGCCGAAGCGGCGCACGGCCTGACCGAGCCCGCGCTGACGTTCCTCGACGACGCCCTGACCGCCGCCTACGGCCGCCCCGCGCCCCGGCCGCTGGCTCCCGCGCTGGTCACCGACTACCGGCGGACCACTCTCGTCACCGCCGACGCCCGGATCACCTGCGACACGTCGCTGGTCTGGCGTTCGGGTTCGCGGAGCCGCCCCGCCGGGAGCGACCTGGTGCTGATGGAGGTGAAGTCGGCGTCCGAACGCAACAGCGTCACCGAGGCGCTGGCGAAACTGCGGCTGCGGGAACAGCCGGTGAGCAAGTACTGCGCGGGCCTGGTGGCGCTGGGGCTGGCGACCGGCGGGAATCGGTGGCGGCCGGCGCTGCGGCGGCTCGGAGTGGTGTAACGATCGCGCGGGAGCGGCCGACCCCTGCTGTCGGGCCATCGGGCCTGAACAGAGGGAGGACCGAACATGAGAACGAGGGAGAAGGCCGCGCTCGTCGTGGCAGGGCTGGCTGTCGCGGCCGCCGGGGGCACGGTGTTCGCCGGGACGTCCGGCGCCGTCGGCCCGTCGCCGGCGCCGACCGTGCAGGCCGCGGAGGCGTCGTGTGTGACCGACGGCGCCGGGATGTGCACCGTGCAGCACGCACTCGGCCTCGTCCCGGCGGTAGTGGTCGTGTCGGCGAACACGCCCGGACAGTTCAACGCGTACATGCTGAACACGGTTCAGGGTTCGTACACCGCGAACACGTTCCAGGTGCGGGCGATGTTCAACCAGACCACGCCGAAGGTGGGCGGGGCGATCTGGTTCAGCTACGTGGCCTATGGCGGCCAGGTTTCGCCGCCGACGACACAGACTCCGCCTGCGACGAGTTCGCCTATGCCGACGAGCGCGCCGCCACGGCCGACTACCACGACGCCGGCGCCGACTTCGCCGGCTACTACGGGGATGTCGAGTACCCCGCCGGGCGGCGGCTCGGGGCTGGGCGGCTGACTGTCCAAAGAGGACTAGAAAGCGTCTACGGGAGCTGTGGCGGCCGTTCGTCCAGTTCTTCGGCGAGGATCGTGTCGACCCGGAGGCCGGCCCGCCGCAGTGCCCGGATGCTCGCCCTCAGTGACAACGCGGCGCCGAGGGCGGCCACGAGACCGAGCCCGATGGCGATCGAACTCGCCACGAGCGCCTCCCTGCCGACGGGCGTGAGATCCAGGCCCGTCCCGTTGGTCAGCGTGTCCCGGGCGGCGAGCCGCTCGGTGTTGGTCTCTGCAACCTAGACGAGCGGCCTTTGTTCCGTGCCGGAAACCAACTGTTCGGCCTAGGCGGTCGTGGCAGGTGAGCGCTGTGATAACTTGGAGCGAACTGGGACTTCTGTGCGTTCGCAAACCCGCTGTTCGGGCTGAGGACGGCTCCCTCGGAGGTGTCAGGACACCCTTGGGGCCGGTAGCTCAGTTGGTTAGAGCAGGGGACTCATAATCCCTTGGCCGTCGGTTCGAGCCCGACCCGGCCCACAGCATCAATATCACTTCCGACCTGTAGGGATATTGCTCCTTCGGCGGCAATTTCGCCTTGGCGTCGATAGTGGCTGGTCTCCGTTTGCTCCGGTGTGCTCTGCGGGGCCGGTTGTTGGCGTAGCAGCCTTTCTGCTTCTTCGTCATAATCGCTGCGGTGCGACTTCAGTACGTCCGGAGTTCTTTGCTTCCACGGCTGGACAAGGTGAGTGTGGTCGGAGGTCGGCTGGGCGTGATTCGTGTTCTCGAGCAGAGGGCCAGTGACGTCCACGGTTTCACTCTCGCACTGGGCATTTTCGGTCGCCCCCAGTCCGACCAGAAATCCCGATCATCGACGCGCTGCCGCCTGCGGACACAACACCTGCGCATCGAGTGATCGCCGCGGTATCGGTTGTCGTAGATCTGCCGCCACGGAACGAACTCGTCCAACCGGGCGTCGTCGGTGTGGTCTCTGCCGTCAAACGCGTGGTCATGAGCGGGCTGGCCGCAGCGTCGGTCGCGCTGGCCGTCCGGGAACGGAGACAGGCTTTGGCGGCGCGCTCACCGGAACGCGCACAGCCCACCACTGGCCATGGCATCGGGGGTAGGTCGCTGGCCGCTGGCTGAGTGGGTGTGGCACACCCAGCCACCACACGTCCTGCCATCGCTTTTCGCCGTCGCCGACGCTGGTCGATATGACGAGCGATAGCGACGTGGTGAGCATGTGGTTCACCGTGGACGGATGTATACGGCAGGAGCTGCGCGCCGGCGGGCGCTACGACGAGGCGCGAGGCGTACGGCGCGGCGTCTACACGGGTCGCTACACAGAGATCGGGAATCACCTCGACTACGTGGATGGCACCGACTTCACTGCTACGGGCGGTATCTGCGACGACGTGCTCTACCACGAGCATCTCGTCCTGTATCGCGGGTCCGCCGCTGATCACCGAGGGCGGGTACGGCGATGACTCTGCCACTCACCTCTGGCAACTTGGAGGGCAGGGTCGCGCTGGTCACCGGCGCCGCCCGCGGGGTCGGGGCGGCGACAGTCGCCTGGTTGCACGCGCACGGTGCGCGAGTGCTGGCCACGGACCTCCGCCCGGAGGTGAACGATCTCGCCACCCGGTTCACCGGCGTGTCCACCCTGGTCGGCGATGTGTCACAAGAGGACACCGCGGTGCGGTCGGTTGCGGCGGCGATCGACCGGTTCGGCAGTGTGGACATCCTGGTCGGCAACGCCGGCCGATCCGTGAACAAGCCGATCACCGAGACCACCGCGGCAGACTGGGACGAGCTGATGTCGATCAACGCCCGCGGGGCTTTCCTGCACGCCCGGGAAGTATTCCGGGTTATGCGCGAAAACGGCGGGGGCGTGATCGTCACCGTCGGGTCGTTCGCTTGCACCGTCGGGATGGTCGAGGCCGCGGCCTACAGCGCGTCCAAGGGAGCGCTGGCGCAGTTGACCAAGGTACTCGCGCTGGAGGGCGGTCCGCACGGCATCCGTGCGAACGTCGTCGCGCCCGGGGTGATCGAGACCGACATGCTCGACAACTTCCGGTCCGACAGCAGGGAGTATCTGCGCTCGTTCGGCGACGCCCACCCCCTGGGCCGTGTCGCACAGCCCGAAGAGATCGCCGAGGTGATCGGCTTCCTGGCCTCGCCCCGCTCCAGCTTCATCACCGGCGCGGTCGTCGCCGCCGACGGCGGCTACACCGCCGCCTGACTCCCAGCAAGCACAACGAGCGAAAGAACACGTCATGCGTGGACGCCTCGCCGCCAGAATCGCGTTGATCACGGGGAGCCGACGGGCGAGCCGGATGGGGATGACCGCGGCCGCGGTGGAGTTGGTCCCGGCCCCTTAAAGGAAGCCGCCGTCGCTCGTGCAAGCCGAGGTGCCGGGGCCGGGACGGTGGTGGTCGGCTGCAGGGACGAACGCAGCACGCACTCATGCGCTCGTAGCGTCGACATCTGGACCGGTCGATCGCCGGACCGTGCTGCGCGAAGAACGCCGCGACCTCTCCGCCCGCCAGGAGTCCGATCCGGTCCACGACATCATCCGCTTCATCGTGGTCATCCTGCCAACAACGCGGAGCGGCACCTGGTCGCCGTCTCTTGGGCCCCTGCGCCGATCGATGGTCAGGGGCGTGCTGGAGGGCGGGTCGGTTCCCTGGAACTGTCGGCAGGCTGTCCGCGCACGAACAATCCAGGCGTGGCTGCTCGGTGGCCTGGGTACTCCTGGGTGAGAATGTCCGTACATCGGCACAACCGGGGGATGGGATCATGGGGGATCGCTGGTGGTTGGGCGTGGTGGGCGCTGTGGTGGTCGTCGGTGGTGTGCTGCTGCAGTCATCGAGCGATCGAAAGTGGCGATCGTTCATCGGCGAGGCTGTCACCATTGCGGGCTGGTTACTGATCGTGATGTTCGTGATCAAGCCTCTGGTGCCGGGGAACGTGCTGGGGATCGTGATCCTGGTCTTGATCGTCCTGTGCGTCCTCGCGGTCCCGGTGTATGCCCGATACAAGGCACGCAGGCAAGGACAGGGGGCGAGGTCGCCGAAAAGTCATCGTCAGTGATCCGCGGCGACGTCAATTCCTCATGGGTGAGCGTGATACTTGCTGATAAGGAAATCCGGTTTCCGAGGTCAACGAAGGCATCGCCTCCGGATTCGTAACCGTGTCAGATCATCGACGAGGACCGCGCCATCAGGAACGGGGCGGGTGCCACTCGAGGTGAGCGTGCGCCACGCTTTCCCGGAGTTTGTGCCTGAGGAGAAGGCTCAGCGGACCGAGGACCAGGAGGGCGGCCGTGGTCAGGGTCGCGCCGTTGTTCGACGAGCCGATCAGCATGATCACGACTGCCAGTGTCGCGAGGACCGCCGCCGATCGACGTCCTCACCGGCCGCGCTATCCCTTGGTTCAGCCAGCCCCGCGGCGGACGGATGTATCTGCTCCCGTGCACGATCAACGCCCTGCTTATCTCCGGACGCCTCAGCGAAATCCGCTCCGACAACGGTCTGTACCACTCACCACTACGTGACCGCCGGGCCAGCGCTCTGGGCGACCTGCAGACCTTGAGCTTAAGGATCGACGCACCTGGCGAGCACGGTGAACCTGGAGCGGGCGCCAGCGGTAGTCCGCGACGGCGCCTCGCGTGCTCCACCTGGCGCGAGGGGCACCGCCCGTCCTCGGCTGAGTAGTTCCACGGATGCGGCAGCCTGGGCGTGGGTTGCACGCTGGACCGATGAACTGACGCGCAGCGGGTGTGGTGACCACCGTCGCGATCCTGGGGCTGGGCACGACGGCGTGCGGAGCGCAGAACTCGATCTCCGCGGCCATTCCCGGCGCCACGGCGATGACTCTCGCCCCGAGCGGGCGACGGCTTCTCTCGGTATATGCCTCGGTCGTCGCGATCGGCTGGGTTGTACTTGGTGACCCGGTAGACACACGACTTGCTCATGATCGTCTGGCGGTTTTCGAGGTGCGCCGATGAGTAGCTGCGGATGGCGGCGCTTCAACGACCCGGGTCGATGGCGGGAGGCTCCGAGGGAAGCGATCCAGGAACTGCTCGCCGGCGCGCGAGCGTGGCCTTCCGCCGTTCGTCGACGGAAGGCCACCTACGGCTCAGTCGGGCAGGTCGTAGTCCGCGCTGACCGCCACCCAGGTGGCCGGGCAGTACGCGGTCGCGTGGTAACCGGGCTGCGTCCACTCGCTGAAGAAGATCTGCCAGTTCCCTCGTGACTCGCACCGGACACCCACGCGGAACGCGACGTCCCAGCAGGTTCCTTCGGCCCGATCACTGAGACGACCGATCGGGGAGCAGTTCGCCATCGCGTGGACCGTCGTCCCGGCACTCCTGTCGTCGGCGGCGGTAGCGGTGCCCGCACCCAAGGTGGTCAGTGCTAGCCCGGCGATGGGCAGGGTGGCCAGGGCGAGCAGGGACTTTCTCATCGATTTCCTCCAGATTTCGGTTCGGAACCAGCAAACCATGGACTGCCGCTGCTACTTCGCTGGCAAGGAATAACAGCTGGGATCGACGACGCTTGCATCATCGTCGGCTCACGCAGGAGGCCGGAGACCACTGTGGACTGCTCACAGGTTTCAGGGCAGCCGATGTCAGGCCGATCATCGCTGATGGCTCGACCATGCTCATCCCGGGTGGGATGGGGCTGGTGGAAGGACCCTTCAGTTCTGTCCGGCCTCGTAACTCCAGGTCGCGTCACCTCGAAGGATCAGCTTGACCCACGGGTGCGTCGAGGAAATGCAGCCGGCGTCGAACACGCAATTCTCGACCAAGTGCTTCTTGAACGACGTCACCTCCCAGGAAGGCGCCGGAGTCACGAAGTCGGATTCGATGCTTCGCGGGAAGGCCTGACTGCTGACCTCGCTGAACCAGTGAGTGCGGAAATGAACACCGTTCACCCGGCTGCCGTCCTGACACCAATCCGCCCGGTGATGGAACCGGTAGAAGGTGAAGCCCAGCACGGTCACCGCCCGGAACGATGCCTCGGTGACCCAGCAACCTTGAGCCCTGACCTCCTTGGCTCTCAAGGGATCCGGTCGGGTCGTCACACTCTCGGGCACCAGCTTGACGATCGCCGCGCTGTCGCTTCTGCTTGCCGATGACCGGGCGTCCGACGCCTGGGCATGTGACACTCCGACGATCATCAGCGCCACGGCAGCCGCCGACACCGCCATCGTTCGACGAAATCTCGACCGCATAAGAACCCCATTTCTCACGTTCGGGCAAACCTGAAGCAGTTGGTTATTACCCTGCTTCGAGTAAATCGATGGTAAGTGGGGAATCAAGTCGAGTGGAAGGCATTCAAGCATGCTTGAAACCCCGGCTGATCCCGATAAAAGATCGCGGGCAGACCCGGGTGAGCCTGCCCGCGATCACGACCTCCCGGGGGGTGGGAGGTCCTCAGGGGACGATCAGCCGACGCGCGCCGGAGAAGACTGAGGAACCGTTGCCGACGGGCTTGTAACCCGGCGAGACATACCGCTTTCGTGATTGGGCCTCAGGCACAGGGCTGATCGGTCGTGTCTGGCTACCGCAAGCCTTGGCTCCCGGCGTAGTTGTAGCCGGTGTGCACGCACAATTCGGCCACCTGTGTGGCGGACGAAGCGACCGGGCAGCGGACGGAGCTGGTGCGACCATAGCGGTGGCGATCGCACCGACCGCGCGCACGCGCTTCATCTCTTCTCCTTCGCTCAAGGATGACCTGCACCCACCTTCCCCGTGAAGTCGCTGCCCGGCAACAGTTTCAGCCGTCCCTGAAAGGGATCAGAGTAGAGCGGCCCCTCTCCCCGAGGCCCGATGCGGCACGGAACCACCGTGCCGTTCCGTCAGCACGAGGCCCGCTTCACGGAGGATGGACGCGTGCTGGCTGGCGCCGGCCAGGGAGATGCCCGCAGCCCTCGCCAGCTCGGTCGTGGTGAGTGGACGCTCGGCTCCGAGCAGGCGCAGAACCTCGGCCCGTGTCCGCCCCAACAGCGAGGTCAGCCTGCGGTTACGAGCCTCCGCTGCCAGCGAGTCCGGCCCGTCCCCGGCGGAATACACCAAGAACGGGCGCTCGGGTTCCCGCAACAGCATGATCGGCCCCGGATGGCAGAAGTAGGGGTCGGTCTGCTCGACTGCTCCCGCCGTCTTGGCGTGGCCCTGAACACGGTCAAACGCTACGCCCGCATGCCCGAACCCCAGGCTCAGCGCATAATTCCGACCTACCGCCCGACCCATACCGTGATCATCCGCGTGCCCGCCGCGCGGCCGATCCCGCGGTCCCGGTCACCCAGCTGCTCGCGGAGATTCGCGAACTCGGCTACACCGGCAGTGCCAACCTTCTGGTCCGCTACCTCAACCAGGGCCGCGCCGAAGGTGACCGCCCCGCCACGACCGCCCGTCACGCCAGCCGCCTCCTGCTCACCAAACCCGCGAACCTGCGCCCTAACGACACAATCCTGCTGGAGAAGATCACCGCGGCCTGCCCCGAGATGACCGCACTCGCCAGTCTGGTACGCGGCTTCGCCGCACTACCGACACCGGCTGTGGGCAACGAAGTCAAGCTCACCGAGTGGATCGCGGAGGCTCGCGCCGCTGATCTGCCGCATCTACGCAGTCTCACCAACGGTCTCGAGACCGACCGGTCCGCTGTGGACGGTGCCGTCACCCTGCCATACCACAACGGCCGCACCGAAGGCGTCACCACCCGCACCAAGAGAATTCTGAGACAGATGCACGGCCGGGCGGGCTTCAACCTTCTCCGCCACCGCATCCTTCTGCCCTTACAGCCACTCCACGTCACCACCGGCTACGGGCCAGAGCCGGTTGGGGTCTATCCCGTGATCGGTGTTTCCGGCGTTGTTGTTCAGTAGGTTTCAGCTCCTGGCCAGCGGTCACCGAACGTGAGGGCGAACGCGTTGATCACTGGCTTCCAGCGCATCGTCCATCGAGCGCGGCCTGTCCCGGTCGGGTCCAGGCTGCGGGTCACAAGGTACAGGCACTTCATCGCGGCCTGCTCGGTCGGGAAATGCCCGCGTGCGCGGATCGCTCGCCGGTAGCGGGCGTTCAGCGACTCGATCGCGTTCGTGGAGCAGATCATCGTTCGGATCTCGACGTCGTATCCGAGGAACGGCGTGAACTCATCCCAAGCGTTGCGCCATAAACGAATTACCGCTGCGTGCTTCGCACCCCATTTCTCTTCGAATTCATCGAGAGCGGCCACTGCGGCGTCCGGGCTCGGTGCGGTGTAGATGGGTTTGATATCGCGTTTCACCGCGTCCCAGTCACGGCGGGACACAAGCCGGAAGGTGTTGCGGATCAAGTGGACGATGCAGGTCTGCACGACGGTTTGCGGCCACACGTTCGTCACGACGTCGGGCAGGCCTTTGAGGCCGTCGCAGACGAGGAAGAACACGTCCCGGATGCCGCGGTTCTTCAGGTCGATGAGCACGCTCATCCAGAACTTCGCGCCCTCGCCGCCGCCGACGCCCATCCACAGGCCCAGGACGTCCTTGTGACCGTCCACGGTGACGCCGATGGCGGCGTAGACGGGCCGGTTGGCGACCTGGCCGTCGCGGATCTTGACGTGGATCGCGTCGATGAACACAGCCACGTACACCGAATCCAGTGGACGGTTGGCCCCGTCGTTCATTTCGGCGACGACCTTGTCGGTGATCCGCGAGATCGTTTCCTTGCTGACCGAGGACCCGTAGATCTCGGCGAAATGCACCGAGATCTCCCCGGTCGTCATTCCCTTCGCATACAACGACAACACGATCTCGTCCACCTCGGTGAGCCGACGCTGCCGCTTCTTCACGATCTGTGGTTCGAACGTGCTTTCCCGATCCCGAGGAACGTTGATCCCGACCTCGCCCGCCGCGCCCGAGACCACCGTTTTCGGCCGAGTACCGTTCCGGACATTCGTCGAGTCACGGTCCGGCTCGGCCTGGTTCTTCTCGTGCCCGAGATGCTCGGTCATCTCCTCATTCAGTGCGGTTTCCAGCACGTTCTTGGTGAACAGCTTCAGCAAGCCATCCGGGCCGGTCAATGCCAGCCCCCGCGCCGGCTTGGACTCACGCTTATCTGGACTCACAAGATCCGATGTCATCACTCACAGTGCCCATCCCGCCAGACCTCAGCCTGGCGTGTCGGGCCGGAAACACCGATCTTGGAACAGTCCCGCCGGTTGCTTGACAGACCCTACGCCTGCGGTCGTCGGTCCGGATCTGGCTTCACGGTCTCCCTCGGCCGTTTTTCCGTGTTCGTCGGGTAGCCGTCTGCTGAAGTCCAGGGTGAGGCGAGAGCCGTGGGGATCGTCGGAGGAGGCGTCGTGGTCGGTGCCGAGGAGATGAAGGTCTTGTCGATGATGATGAGAAGTATGCCGATCAGGCCGATGATCAGGCCCGTGAGCACGAGGGCGCGTAGTCGTCGCTGTCGGCGTGACGGGTGTCGTGGGGGCTGGTTGTCGGGGGAGTTCGTCTTGGTCATCGTTGCTCCTTTGCGAGGTTGCTTGCGCGATGTCGGGTGGTCGGGCTCTGACCAGGGCATCACGGCGGGGGTCTGCTCAGCGCGCCGCCAGAGGTGGCGGCGCGCGGCGAGTAGCTCAAGGGGAAGTATCGCTACGGCGCCGACGCCAGTACCCGGCCAACATCACTCCCGTGTACGGGCCCAATCCGATGATGCCGTGAACCCAGGCGTCAGTTCCGGTTCGTCCGAGCAGGAAGTACACCCCGACTGTGCCCAGGTAGGCCACGAGGGCAAATCCGAGCCAGGTCGCCACCGCCCGCGCCGTCGGCTTTCGCGACCGAGGTGGTCGAGCGGTCGACCGGGTGGTGTGTGAAGGTTCGATCATGATCATCTCCTGTTGTCGGTGTGGGGCGTGGGTCACCTCAGGCGGGAACACCTTGGGGCACTCGGGGATGTTCAGGATCGGGTCGCCGCGCGTGGCGCCCTTTCCCTCGATGGTGCCGTTCCTGCGCTGCGCGCAAGCAGTTCAGGCGTTGAAGGCAGTGCCGAGCCTTGCGGACGACCTCCGCATCGGCTGTCGGCGCTCCCTCACGACACCGGTCGAGGTCGCCGCTATGACTACGGCGGCCTCGTCATGTCCAGTCCTGTCGACAGTTCCCTTGGCGAAACTCCGCCTGTCACGTCGACGTCGCTACGCGGAATCCCGTTCCGATCGCGCGCAGGTCCGCCTCGTAGGCTCCGTGCCGTCTGGCGCAGCGGGCGAGGTCGCGGTCGTGACGGAAGCAGCCGCCGCGCGTGATGTGCGGGTCGAAGGCCCAGCTCTCCCGGAGCGGAACCTCCGATGGCGCACCCGGGTACGGCGCGTAGGGAGTGGCGGTCCATTCGTCGACATTGCCTGCCATGTCGAGAACTCCGTATGGGCTCGCGCCGTCGGGGAAGGCCCCGACCGGCGTTGTCGCGCCGACCCCGAGATCCACGAGGTTGGCCAATCCGGTCCGGTATTCGTCGCCCCAGGGGAATTCCCGGTCGTCGTCGCCCCGCGCCGCTCGTTCCCACTCGTCTTCCGTGGGCAGGCGCACGTCGGAACCCAGCTCATCGCTGATCCAATCGCAATAGGCGACGGCCTCCCCCCACGAAACTCCGGAGACTGGGTGAGCGGACGGATCCGTGGGGCGGTCGCGTCCGGTCGCGTGAGCGAACCGGGCCCACTGCCCGATCGTCACGGGCACACGGGCGATACGGAAGGCGGCGACCGGAACCCGCGCGCGTGGAGCCTCTTTCTCGAACCACGCCCGGGGAACGCCGGTGTCGGCGTAGCGGTGGGTGACCTCGTCGATCCGGTCCAGCGGCGTGCCGCGATGTACGGCGCCCTCCGGGACGTCTATCCAGTCGAACAACTGCTCTCGCATCTGTTTTCCGTTCTGCCCGGCGGCCTGTCGCGACTCGACGAGAGTCAAGCCCTGTCGGCGGCGGCGTTCGGCGTCGTCTTGGTGAGGCACACGGTTCCGGGCGGTCCGTCGGACGGCACCTGGCGGTAGCCCTCGCGTTCGTAAAGTTCGATGTTGCGAGTGCTTTTGGCGCCGGTGAACATCAGGATCCGCCGTGTGCCGGCGTCGGCGGTGGACTCGGCGCCGTGTAACAGCCAACGGCCCAGTCCCCGGCCACGCAGATCGGGCACCACGGCGAGCCTGCCGATCTGCCAGTCACCGCCGACGGGGCGTGCACGCACCATGCCCAGCAACCGCCCGTCGAGCCAGACGCCGGTGGCGTGCCAGTCGGCGAGCCAGTCCCGCACCTCGTCGAGCGACTCGTGCAGGGCCGGGATGTCGAGGGTGCCGTTGAGTATCGCTTCCTCCGGCCAGCAGCACCGTTGCAGCACGGTGACTTCCTCGGCGTCGTCCGGGGTCAGTCGTCGGGCGTAGGATCCCGCCAGCGGGCCCGCGGAGGCCGTGTCACGCAGCCGCTCGCGCAGCGGCCGCAGCGCGTTGGCGACGCGGACGAGTTCTTCCAGCAGGGCGAGGCCCGCCTCGTCCCGGGATGCGTCCGCCCGCAGCCTGCCCTCTGTCACCGCCTCGCCGATGCGGATCGCGACGGTGGCCCCGAGAGGGACCAGCCGGAGCGTGGACACGACCTGCTTGGCGTGCTGCACGGCCCGCGTGCCCGCCGAGGTGTTGCCGTAGCTGACGAATCCGATCGGTTTCCACGCCCATTCGGCGCTCAGATAGTCCAGGGCGTTCTTCAGCGTCGCCGGCATGCCGTAGTTGTACTCCGGTACGACCGCGACGATCGCGTCCACCGAATCGACGAGAGCGCTCCATCTCCGGGTGTGTTCGTGCTGGTAGATCCCGGAGGACGGATGCTCCTCCTCGTCCAGGAAGGGCAGGTCAAGGTCGCCGAGCGCCACCGGTACCAGTTCGACGCCCGACTCCGCAGCCCGCTCGGCGACCGTGTCGAGCCACCATCGCGTCACTGCCGGGCCCAGTGCTCCTGGTCGGGAACTGCAGGTCAGTACGAGGACCCGCGCCGATTTCATCAACATGTAAACGAACCTAGCTGGTAGAATGTTTACATGTCAACGACAGTGCGCTGGCTCACCGCCGACGAGGACCGGGCGTGGCGGGCGTTTCTCCGGATCACGGTCGCGGTCCGCACCGGAACCGCCCGCGATCTGGCCGGGCTGGGACTGTCCGAGCCTGACTACGAGGTGCTCAGCACGCTGTCGGAGCGACCGGGGAATACCAGCACCCTGGGAGAGCAGGCAGAGAAGATGGGCTGGTCCCGCAGTCGCCTTTCCCGGCACGCGATGAGAATGGAGACGCGAGGGATGCTTCGCCGCTCCCCGGATCCCGAGGACGGACGGGGCTGCTTGCTGACCTTGACCGAGCACGGTCTCGCGGTGCTGGAAGAAGCGGCGCCCGCTCACCTCGCGTCCGTGCGCCACCACTTCATGGACCACCTCACAGCCGCGGATCTCATCGCACTGGAGGACATCGCGCGCCGGCTCGGCGAGGCGGACAACGACGCCGGGCAGGCATGAAGGCGGAAACCGGCGCAGACGTCCAGCCTGCCAGCGGTATCAAGGCTTTCAGTCGACGTCGCTGCCACCCGGTGCCGTCGGTGACACGATCGGTCTTCGGGGATGTCGATCGGTGTGAGCGCTGGGTGATCCGACAGCCGACTTCTGCGTCGACGCTGGGCTCCGCGAACGCAAGGCGGCGTGCACCGGCATCCCGATCGACTGACTCGCGGCCCGCGAGGCCGTGTCCTAGAACCGTGTTTGTCCGGGGAGCAACCGCGACGGCGTCGTCGGCCGGGTGCGCAACCAGGCCAATCTGGCACTGATCGACCGCGAATGCACGCAGCTGCAAAGTCGGGGTCTGGGGCCGTGTCATGACCGAACAGAACGTTCGCACCGGCCATGATCATCACCTGGATACGGGTTGGCGCGGGTAGACCTCCCCACGAACGGGGGAAGAACCGGCATTATCCGAATCCGCATCCCGTCACCGAACTCTACCGCCAACAGGGTGAAAGCTAAGCGTGACCGGGGGAACGACCGTCCGCACGCGATTTCCGAATACCGCCAGAATGGCCACGGCGCTCATCGCACTAGGCTAAACTTTACTTCTCAATCGGGAAAGTGACGACCCGGCGAAAACCGGGTGGGCGGCGAACTGCCGCGTATCAATGCGTTCTCACGGCGTCGGGCCGAGGGGGCTGGGGGTACGTCGTCACGCTTACGCTGGAGGTGTGACCTCGTGGCGGTCGGCGGTGACCGGGTTTACGGGCTCAAGCACGTGATCGAACTGGTCCGCGCGTTCATGACCAGGGAGGAACGGGCGGGTTCCCTGCACAGTCAGCATTTCCCGGTTCTGGTGATCGAAGGCTTCCGCGGCGCGGGCAAGAGCGCGCTGCTGTCCGCGCTCACCGAGCTGCTCGACCAGCGGGTCCCGCACGTCCGGCTCGACCTCGAAACGAACCGGCACGCCTCGGTGCCGCAATTGCTTTCCGCGATCGCGTTCGATCTCAGCCGGAAGTACCCGCAGTACGATTCACTGGAGTTTCCCCGGTTCATCATCGGCCAGCTCGTGATGCGGCAGGAACTGGATCTGACCGACCATTCCCGCGCATATCAGAAAGTTATCGAAACGCTGAAACACCATCGCGGGTTCGACACCGTGCGGGACGTGCTCGTGGAGACCGCGGGCAGCGTGCTGCTCAGCATGGGCCGCAACGCCGGGGTGCCGATTGAGCCGCCGGGTCGGCTGCTCGAGGTCACCCTCGGCTGGCTGGCGGACCGGCTGCCCGGCCGCCGCCTGATGCTCGGCGCCTTCCAGAACTGGTACGGCCACCGGGATCTGGGGCTGCGCAACGATCCCATCGACCGGCTGGTCGACCTCAACCGCTGGGCCGCCGACTACGAGGACGAGGAGAACCGGCAGCGGATCGACGACCTGCTGTGGGCGGCGTTCCTCGCCGACCTGCGCGCGGCGTTCGGCCGCGGCAGGCGCGCCGACGAGCGCTCACTGAACTGCGTGGTCCTGCTCGACAACGCCGACACCGAGCTCGGCCGCCGGTTCCTGCACCAGCTGGTACGGGCCCGCCGCCAGCTCGCGGCCGGGGACCAGACCGACGCCGATCCGCTGACCGTGGTGGCCACCAGTCGCGGCTCGCTGCTCGACGACGTCGCCGCCGCGGACCAGGTGCTGGCCACCCAGGACGACCTCCGGTCCGGGCAGTTCCCGCGCGACCGGGACTGGGCCAGGCACTCCTGGCTGCGGCACCGGCTGCCCGATCTCACCGAGGACGAGGTGGGCCGCGCGGTGTCGGACCGGACCCTGCTCTGGGGTGACAACCAGCGCCTCACCCGGGTCGTCTTCCAGCTCACCGGCGGCCACCAGGCGTCGACCCGGCTGATGCTGGACGCCATCGCGATGTCCACACCGAAGAAGTGGTTCGAGCCGGAGGCGATCCTCGGCCGGCCCGAACCGGCCGAGCGGTCACAGCGGTCCCCGACGGTGGAAGCCCAGATGCTCGATCGCCTGCTCACCGGCGTCTCCGAGATGGCGCTGCAGGATCTGGCCGTCTGCGCGGCGGCGAGGAAACGGGAGCACGCGCTCATGCTTGCCGGACAGGAGGATCTGCTCGTGACCGGCCGGGCGAGCTACGAAGAGGTGCTCGACCCGATCCTGTGGCCCGCCGACGATTCGGCCGGTCTCACCCTGCTCCACCGGCTGCTGAGCCGCCGCCTCGCAGGCAGGGACCCCGAGCAGTCACCGAGTTGGTCCGGCGTGCACGCCAGGCTCCGCAGCGCCTGCCGTGCCGAGGATGACGAAGCGGGCGATCTCTACCACGCCCTCGCCGATGACGAGCTGGGTTTCGTCGCACAGCGGCTGTACGAGCGCCTGCTGGAGCTCGACAGCACCGAATGGTTCGCGCTGCTGGCGGCCGTGACCGAGGCACCGTATCGGCACCGGCCGATGCAGGCCCCGATCGACGAGGTCCGCGCGCTGGTGGGCACCGCGGATCTGCCCGAAGAACTCGCGC
Organism: Amycolatopsis sp. NPDC089917; assembly: GCF_040684635.1. Lineage (NCBI taxonomy): Bacteria > Bacillati > Actinomycetota > Actinomycetes > Pseudonocardiales > Pseudonocardiaceae > Amycolatopsis > Amycolatopsis sp. NPDC089917. The sequence goes on from NZ_JBFBGL010000036.1 coordinate 72,092, forward strand.
CGGTCGGCAGGCTCGTCGCCGCGCTGCGGATCGTCGCGGACCCGTTCACCGACAGCCGCCGCCGCGACCTGCACCTGCAGATCGCCGAAGACTACTCCGGGGTTTCCCGGCTGCGCAGCGGCGGCCCGCACTCCGTCTTCCTGGAAGCGGCGCGGCGGCACCGGAGGCAGGCCGAGTGGTGGGACTGACGGCTAGGCCAGGGAACGCACGGCAGGGGGAGCCTGTCCGAAGTCCGAGAGGGAGGACCACGTGACCGATCCGACGCACACCAGGGGAACCGGCGACGCCGATTTCGTCCCGCCGATCACCGGCGGCTGGCGCAAACGGCGGCTGCGCAGGCGGATCGCGCTCGCCGTGGTGGCGGTCGTGGTGGCCGCAGGGCTGAGCTGGGGCGCGGTCACGGTGGCCGGGGTATGTGGCTCGCCCGGCTCCGGGGTGTCCGAAGTGGACGATGAATGCGTCGGGATCACCGACGGCTCTTACGTTTTCCAGGCCGATCTGGAGGACGTGCAGAAAAAGATCGAGGAGGAGAACGCCCGCGTCCGCGAAACGCCGGGGTACGTGACCGTCGCGCTGCTCGACCCGCTGGTCGCCGGTACGGACAGCGCGCTGCCCGCCGCTCAGGTGCGCAACCGGCTCGAGGGCGCGTACACCGCGCTACGCCGGGTCAACACCACCCCGGTGGCCGGTGACTCGAGCCCTCAGATCCAGCTGGTGCTCGCCAACGGCGGGAAACCCGGGGACCAGTGGCAGCGGGTGAAAGATCAGCTGGCCGAGCTGAGCCAGGAGGAGGCTAACCCGCTGGTCGCGGTGATCGGCCTCGGGGTCAGTACCAAACAGACCCGCGAGCAGGCGGAAGACCTCGCCTCGCGAAACATCCCGATGGTCGGCGCGTACCTCACCGCCGACAGGCTGGACTACAAGAACATCCCCGGCTTCGTCAAGACCTCGCCCAGCAACCGGCACTACGTCGAGGCCCTGCACCGTTATCTGGACAGCGACACCGGGATCAAGTCGGCCATCATGGTGCGTGACTCCAACTCCGACGCCGGTAAGGACCTGTACACGCAGACCCTGGAGAACGAGTTCGAGCGCCAGATGACCCCGCTCATGCAGTTCCCCACCCAGCAGTTCACCGGCACCTCCATCCCCGGCGCCGGCGCCCCCGACCTGTTCGCGAACGTGCGCGCCAACATCTGCGCGTCCGCGGCGAGCGGCCTCCAGGCGGTCCTCTACGCGGGCCGGGAAATCGACCTCAGCGGTTTCCTGGAATCCCTCGAACACCGGACCTGCAACCGCACCCCGCTGACCATCCTCACCGCGGGGCTGGATCTCGGGGAAATCCTCGCGGGTAAGGAACAACAGCTGCAGGACGCGAACCTCAGCCTCATCGCCGCGAGCACCGTCGACGCGGAAGGGTGGCGGCGGAACGAAACCGCGGAAGGCACCCCCGAGCACTTCCGGCAGTTCCGCCCGGAGTTCGAAAAGGACTTCCCGTCCGCGCACTTGGACGACGCCGGCGCGATCATGATGCACGACGCGCTGCTCACCGCCGCCCAGGCTATCCGGCTGGCCTCACCCAACGGCGCGGCGTCGAACCCGGACGCCGGTGACGTCCGCGCCCAGCTGCTGAACATCAACACGCTCCAGACGGTCCAGGGCGCCAGCGGCACCTTGAGTTTCAGCATGCATCCGACGGCGGCGGGCAACCCGTTCGGCAAACCGGTCCCGGTGCTGCGGTACCCGAAAGAAGCGAACGCGCCGTCGCGCCAGGTCGGGCCGCTCTACCGGGTCACCAACTGACGCCCGGACCTCAGGAGCCCTGAAACCTACGGCATCGACGGACGAGCTACTCCCGCGGATGATCATCGCCACCGGTTTTACGACACGACCGGGCGAGAAGTGCAGCTAGTAAGGTGCAGAAGCCGCGTCATCTGTCGGAGGCCAGTGGCGACGGCATACCCACCTGGCGGTTGATGATCTCGGTACGTGCTGCCGAAGACGTCGTTGTACGGCGCGTCGAGCCGGACAAACGCGAAATCGTCGGGCCTTCTGGCATGGATGCGCTCCCGGCTGGCCAGTGACACGTCAGCGGAGCGTTCTGCGGTGCGTGGGTGGCCTGGCCGGGTGGTGCCCCGGACGACGAGGGCCAGGGGACGAAGAATAGAGCGCGAGTCGGCTGATATCGGAAACCGGGACGACAGAGGCGGACGTGAGGTCAATGGCGTGGTAGTCGCGGTCGAGCTTCCCTCGCTGTGATGTCTCCGTCGACCCCGGGACCGTCCTCGCCGGGATGGTGGTTCGGGTCCGGTCTCAGAGCCGCCGGCCCAAGGGCTTCTCTGGAGGGATCGACCACCTGTAGCCGGCAGGTCCTGGCGGAAGCGGTTCAGGACACGGGTATCGATCCTGTACTGCCGCCCGCCTCGCTACGTCCACGGCGGCATCGGGGTGGCTACCCGTCGAACTTCACGGTCGCCAGTTCCTTGTTGTCGTTGCGCGGGATACGCACCCAGGTCCGGATGAAGCGGCGCGGCTTGTTCATGTTGGATATCAAGAATGATATCGGGCGTATCGAATTCACCCTCTGGTCAAGCACGTCACGGTCGATCAGCCTGCCCTGCAGTGCGTGTCGATGTGCTATGCCGGTTCGCCTGGGTCCTTGGCACCTTTTCGGTCACGCCGGTATCTGTGCCGCGTCTGAAGATATCCGGCTAGAACCACGACACCGAGAACTCCGAGACCAATGGGCAAGCCGTACCGGCTGCTGTCGACCACGCGGATGACGAGAGCGGCCAGGAGAAGCAGCAAAGCGCAGGTGAGGACAACCGGGGACGGTCTGGGTGCCGAGGTCGCTTCGCGCTCGGGGTTCTGGCCTCGCTGGTGAGCATCAGACATTGCGTTCTCCTTGGAAGACTCAATCTCCATGCCGAGCGACACTGACAGCGCCGTCGCGAGGACTACCGGGAAACTCGCGGACCCATCGACTTCCTGCGGTCCGCCTCTCGGTTCACCTTTACGTCCTCGCTCCACTGACGGGTCAGCCCTTGCCGCCGAGCCTGCACACTCTCCAGGTGTTCGTCACGTAGCGTCGACTGGATTGCCTCGCCGGCCCGGTGTCCGTGATCTGGTCGGCGCTGTTGGACCCGGTCGAACCAGCGTGACCGAAAACGCCATGAACAGCACGATCAGCCCCAACGTCCAGGTACGGCCCTGGACAGGCTCCTCCACCGGGTGGAGATGGCCGCGGAAGTGAGGGCAGCGGGTTGGCCAGGGTGCACTGCGAAGAGATCCAACAGGCACTCATAGCCGGTTGGCGGTGCCAAGCGCAGAGTCGCCAATGCGACGGCAAAGGCATGTCAGGCGGTGAGCCGAGGCCGATGACCAGACCGACACGGAGTGGCATCGCACTGCCGGGGCGGCGGTAGCGCGGCTAGCCCATCGAGGGCGGGCCCGAGACGTCGAGCAGCGGATGCAGGCTCACGCTGAACTGTTACCCGCACATCGACAGCGCGGAGACCGCCACCGTCCAGAACGACAAACTGCCCCTGACCGCGAACGGGACCACGCTCGCCACGTTTGCACCTTGAACAAGGCACTCGGCTACACACCGCGCCGCTCGTGATCGACGACGTGTCCGCGACCTGACCGTCTTCCCGACCGGGAGAAACCCCCAGCAGTCGCATGCCGTGCACTGGGTCACTGGAAGTCTAAGAGGTAATCAGGAGACCGCCGAGCCGACTTCCCGGGTTTGCCGGGCCCGGCGCATCCGGTGGTCCTTTCCCGGTATTTCGATACAGCTTTACGGCGGACATTCGTTCATGAGACGCGAGTCGATCGCTGTCTGAACAGTGAAATCGGTAAAACGCGACCGTTCGCCCGTGCCGCGGTCATTTTCCGGCCTTCGCCGGAGGTTTGGTGGTGGCCGGGGGTGCGTCGCAGACGGTTCCGGCCGCAGGCAGTGCTCCGGTGGTCAGGGTGGCGTCCACCGCGTTGTCGACGCATGGCCCGCTGCGTCGGTAGGAGGTGTGGCCGACGCCTTCACGGGTCAGCAGGACGCTGTTCGGCATTGTGCCGGTCATCGCCTCGGCCCAGTGATACGGCGAGACGTTGTCCAAGCGGCCACCGACGATGAGGACCGGCGGGGCGCCGGAGCCGGTGAGAGGTGCGGTGAAGCGATCCTTGTTCGGGGCGGGCCAGCGGGCGCAGTCGAGCGCGGTGTACCCGGCGCGGTAGGCCAGGCGTTTGTCGCGCCCGGCGATCGTGGCGGCGGCCCTGGTGTGCACGGCGACGTCGGCCGGTACCACCCAGTCCGCGCAGCGGACGGCGATGTGGGACTCCTGGAAGACGGCGTACGGGCCGCCGAAAGGTGCGACGGTCACCTTTGACACGAGGAAGAGAAGCCCCTTGCCGTCTCCCTGCTGCGCGGCCAGCAGGCCGGCGGTGAGCGCCGGCCATGCCTGCTGAGTGCCCGCGGCTGTCCGGACGGCTTCGAGCGCTACGGCGCCATCGACCTTGCCACCGGGGATGAGGCCTTCGACAGGCGGCACCTGGAGCGGCTGTCCTTCTAGACGCGTGATGAGGGTGTCGAAGGCCTCTTCCGGGTTTCCGTTCCCGAAAGGGCACACCTGCGGCCCCTCGCCGCGGCAGGCGGCGAACCAGGCGTCGAGGGTTTGCTCATTGGACCGGGAGACGTCGTCGAGGAGCCCGAGGGGATCGGTCTGCCAGAGGCCGGTGTGGACCGGCGCGTCGATCACCATCTGGCGGACGCGGTTCGGGAACAAGGTCGCGTACATGGGGCCGACCACAGTGCCGTAGGACATGCCGTAGAAGCTGATCTTGTCCTCGCCCAGCGCCGCACGGATCAGGTCCATGTCGCGGGCGACGTTGTCGGTGGACAGGCTCGCCAGGAATTCGGGGCTCTGGTGGCTCAGGCAGCCGGCGGTGTAGGTGTCGGCGTCATCGAGCAGTCTCGGCAGAGGTTTGCCGCCGGGAAGGGTGGGGTCGAGGTCGGCCGCTGTGGCTTCGGCGCGCTGCGCGTCGGTGCGGCAGCGCACGGGGGAGGAATCCCCGACGCCGCGCGGATCGATGCCGATGATGTCGAAACGAGCCACGAGCGCGGGCGAGAACGGGCTCGCGTCACCGCCGGAGGCGATGGCTTCGACCGTGTCGGTCGTGGGCACTCCCGGGCCGCCGGAGTTGATGAACAAGCTGCCGATCCGTTGCCCGGCATCGGTGGCGCGGTGGCGTTTCACCGCGAGCGGAATCCGTGCGCCGCCGGGTTCGGCGTACTCCTGCGGTACCTCGACGGTGGCGCATTCCAGACCGGGTCCGCAGTCCTGCCAGGCGATCGGCGCGGGTGTTGAAACGGACTCCGCGGGGACGCCCGTGCACGCGCTCAGCGTCAGCGCGGTAGCGGCGAAGACCATGGCACTCAGGCGCCGGGCTGGTCCGGGCAGGGGCGGGCGGAGGGTGAGAAGGCGGGGCCGTGAGGGTGATCCGGGCATGGCCCGCAGAGTAGGCAGGCCACCTGGCGGGCCGGATCGGCCGACGGTCTCGAATCCACTGACCAAAGTCGTAGAGGACGTGTCAGCCCCGCGCGTCACGGAGGTCTGCGTCGTGTACGAGGAGCGCTACCTGAACACGGTTGTTGAGGCCGAGTTTGCCGAGTATCGCGGAGACGTGTGTTTTCACCGTGGCCAGGCCGAGGTGGTGACGCGCGGCGATCTCGGCGTTGGAGCGTCCCGCGCCGATCTCGATCGCGACCTCGCGTTCCCGGTCGGCGAGCTCATCGAGACGGCCGCGGGCGGCGTCGCGGCGGACATCCTGTTCCGACTCCGCGACCCGGGCGATGAGCCGCCGGATCACCTCGGGAGAGAGCACCGGGCGGCCTTGGGCGGCGTGCCGGACGGCCATGACCAGTTCGCCGGGAGGGGTGTCCTTGAGCAGGAACCCCGCGGCACCGGCTCTCAGGGCACGCAGGACGTGCGCGTCGGTATCGAACGTGGTTAGTACCACGACCTGGGGCGCGGGTGTCCGGCTTCGCAGCAGATCGGTCGCGGTGAGCCCGTCCGTACCGGGCATCCGGATGTCCATCAGCACGACGGCCGGGTCGTGACGCCGAGCCAGCTCCACCGCTTCCGATCCATCGCCCGCCTCGGCGACCACCCGGAGATCGGGGGCCCCGCCCAGCATCATCTTCAGCCCGAAGCGGACGACCGGGTCATCGTCGGCGATCAGCACGTCGATCTGAGTCACAGGATCGGTCACCGGGGCCACGGTAGCCACATCCGGACCCGCCAGCCCCCTGAATCGGCCGGGCCGTAGTCGAGGCCTCCCTCGCCGAGCCGCGCGCGCTCGGCGAGACCGCGAAGTCCGCTCCCCGAGCCGCTGGACGGAGAGGGCGCTGCCGACGGCGAGGTGTTGACGATCTCGGCGGTCAGATGTTCGCCCGGACGTCCGGTGAGCCGGATCTCGACGGATGCGCCAGGAGCGTGTTTGCGCACGTTGGTCAGGGCTTCCTGCACGAGCCGGAAGAGCACGCGGCTCTGTGACGGTGGCGCGGATCGCGCGCCGGACGTCACTCCGGCCTCATCCCGCAGCTTGACCTCGGTGCCCGCTTCAACGGCTTCCTCGATCAGTTCCAGAACGTCCTCGGCGACCGGCGACGGCAGTTCACCCACCGGAGCCTGAAGCACCCCGATCACCTCGCGAAGGTCCTGCAGGGCACGGTGCGCGTTCTCCCTGATCACCTCGGACGCGCGCGCTGTGTCCTCGGCGGTGGCGCCCTGGGAGAAGGCCAGCGCGCCGGCGTGGACACTCAACAGCGACAGCCGGTGGCCCAGCACGTCGTGCATGTCTCGTGCGAGAGACGCACGAGCCTCGTGGTGGGAACGTTCGGCCCGTAGTCGTGTTTCCACGCGAGCCGCTTCCGCGCGCTCCCGGAGGGTGGCGACGAGTTCCCGGCGGTGGCGGACACTCAGCCCCCACGTCACCACCGCGACATGACCGAGAACGATGACGACGAACAACATGGCCTGCGACGCGACCGATTCGGGACGTATCAGCTGATGGCCGGTCAGCGCCGCCAGGCTCGCCAGGCACAGGACCATCGTCGTCCGTGCCGAGCGTCGCACGGCCACGGTGAACAAAGCGACGATCGCAGGTGTCGAGACCGCCTCGGAGAGCACGCTCAGCAGGATCAGGGCCGTCGCAAGCACCACCGGGAACCGGCGTCGCCACCACAAAGCCACACAACCGAGCGCACCGAGAATCCAATCCGTGTACAGGACCCAATCGGGCAATGCCGCGGGGACGGCTCCTCGGCGGGAAGCCGCCGCGAGCACGATCGCGGCCGTCACCACGAACAGAGAGCCGTCGACCACGCGATCCGGCACCCGCTCGCGAAGTGTCCGCCGCGCCACGTCCGTCCCGTCCATGCTGGAAGCGTAGGGGCCGCGGGCCGAGCCGGGGAGAGGCAGCGGGACGAACAGGTTTGTCCCGCCGTCCGCCGCCAGGCGGCGGTGCTTGAGGCGGTTGGGTCGTATCAGCCGTCGGGAAAGTCTTTTGTGACTGGTGAAGTGGGTTCTGGCCCGAGCTCGTCGGCCAGGGCTTTCAGCAGCCGGCGTTCGGCTGTCTTGAGTCGGCGGATCGATCGGTTGAGGATGGCTACGGCCAGAAGCGCGCTGGTCAGTGAGATAATGGCTGGATCCGCTCGCAGCACGAGTGCGAGGGTCAGCAGGAGAGTGCTCGCGAAAAGAAAGTGAATTCGGTGCGCGCGGTGGGTTCGAGGGAATTTATCCTGTATGCCGAAGCGATGTGCGTGGCTTTCTGTCATGAGGCGCTCCTTGGCGTGGTGCGCTCCGGAAGGACCGAAACGAAACGTGACGACGTTGGTCTCCCTCAGTCGTCGGCGAGCCTCGAAAGGGTTACGTGCATCGACTTTCCTTACTCGATAGTGCGGCTTGCAGCTCGATTGGGACCCTTTGTTCTCGTTTGAGTGGTGACAGGCCACCCAGCATCACTGAATCGGGTGATGTGTCGAGTGGTGCTTTCGGCGCGCATGGTGCCGCTTTCCGGTGATGACTTCGTTGGTGAAGCGGAGTTTCTCGTGGGCTGCGGGGGAGAGGGCGAAAGGATAGAGGTCGTCCTTGCCCATACTGCGATTGAGCTGATTGAGCGCGCGGGAGAGCGGGATCCATGTACTGACGAGAGAAACGAAATCATCGTTGTGCTCGTCGGGGATCGCGTCCACGGACGTGGCAGGGTGCGGTGCGATCGAGGTTCCCGCGATCATCAGTCCCAGGTCCGCCGCGGTTTGGGTGGTGTCACGGATATGCAGCAGGTGAGCGAAGGTCTCGGCCCAGTCCTCCCACGGATGCGCGGCGGCGTAGTGGCTGACATGGTCGTTCGCCCAGCCGGTATCCGTCGGTGTCGCGTAGTGCTTCTTCAGCGCCTGTTGGTAGTCCTGGCGCTCGTCTCCGAACAGCTGCCGGAACCGGTCGTGCGCGGGCTCTTGGTCGATGAGCCGGTTCCAGTACCAGTGGCCGATCTCGTGGCGGAAGTGGCCGAGAAGGGTGCGGTAGGGCTCGTCCAGCCTGGCGCGCAGGTCCTCACGGTAGCTGTCGTGACCCTCGGCGACGTCGATGGTGATGACACCGTCGGCGTGACCGATGGTCACCGGACGGTCACGGCTGGAGAGCAGGTCGAACGCCAGTCCTTTCTCAGGGTCCTGTGCGCGGGTGGTGACGGGAAGGCCGAGGTCGTCGAGTTGGAAGAGAAGCCGTCGTTTGGCATTCTCGGCCGCCGCGAAGCCAGTGAGAGCTTCGGTGTCGTCATCGTCGGGACGGGTCCGCGTCAGCGCGCAGCAACCGCACAGCGCGCCGTCGGAGGAGGTCCAGTTGCATCCGGCGAGGAGGGCGTTCGAGCAGCGCCCCGATGGTTCGACCCGGACCATGGAACCCGCGTCGCGGTCGTACCCGACGCCGGTCCCGCATACGACGCAGCGTGAGTTCTCGAAGAACAGCAGATTCGCGCACTCCGGGCAGGTGAACGTGCGCACAGGCGGACTCCTCGACGTCATGGACCGGTCGCGACCGGGTTCCCCGGCGAGGCGGCCCATAACCGTGCCCCGCGTGTGACCGAAGAGCGGTGATCATGCGCTGATCGGTACCGGCTCTTAGGCTGACCGTGAGTCCGTCCGGTGAACGAGGTGTTGGATGTCCGGTGTTCCGCCGCATGTTCTGGTGGTTTTCGGTGCCACCGGCGACCTGGCCAAGCGCATGCTTTTTCCCGGCGTCGTCCAGCTCTGGGAGGAAGGTCTGTTCCCGGAACACTTCCGGGTGATCGGTTCGGGACGGCACTCGCCGGGCGGCGACGACGAGTTCAGGGAGCGGCTGGGCGAGGAGGTCAGGGAATTCAGCGGGGTCGGGGAGGAGCGGTGGAGCGCGTTCGCCCGATCGATCTCCTTTCAGGTCGCGGACAGCGACGACGGGGGCGACCTCGCGTCCGCTGTTCGCGCCGCGCGGGAGGACCTCGGTGACACCGCCGAGGTCTTGCTCTACCTGTCCGTGCCCCCGGAGGCGATGGGGCCGATGGTCGGCATGCTCGGCGATACGGGACTGGCCGAGGGCGCACGGCTGATCTTGGAGAAACCGCTCGGACACGATGTGGCTTCGGCACGTGAACTCGACGCCGCGGTGCGCCGGGCTTTCCCCGAAGAGAACGTGTTCCGGATCGACCATTTTCTCGGCATGGAAGCGGTGCGGAATCTGGTAGCGCTGCGCTTCGGCGGTGGACCGATGGGTGCTTGCTGGCACCGGCGGGACGTCGCTTCCGTGCAGATCGATGTCCCGGAGGAGATCGGCATCGAAGGGCGCGGGGCGTTCATGGAGGCGACAGGCACCTTCCGCGACATGATGCCGACCCACCTGTGCCAGGTTCTCGGGCTGCTCACGATGGAACCTCCCGATGGGTTCGACGTCGAGTCGCTTCGGGCGGCCAAGCTCGCCGTGTTCGAGGCGCTGCGGCCGTTCGCCCCGGAGAGAACGGTCTTCGGACAGTACGACGGTTATCGGGACGAGGACGGCGTCGACGACGGTTCCGAATCCGAGACGTTCGTCGCCTTGGAGGCGTTCATCGACAATGACCGCTGGCGGGACGTGCCGTTCCGGCTGCGCACGGGTAAGGCAATGGCCGAGTCACGGATGGCGATCACCGTGGTCTTCCGGGCCCCGGCCGAGGGTCCCTTCCGTGAGGTCGGTGATCCGGCTCGGCTCCGGGTGGAGCTGAGCGACGACCTCGCCGTCAGCCTGGATACGCCGGCCAAGCGGCCGGGGCCGGGGCCGGTAACCGAGGTCGTAAACGCGGAACTTCGGAGCACCGGCCCGGTGGAGGGGAAGCCACTCAAGCCGTATGCGAGGTTGCTCCATGACGCCTTGCGGGGCGACCGGACGTGGTTCACCGGCGCGGACGAGGTCGAGCGGCTGTGGGCGGTCTGCGCCCCAGTGCTGGAGCACCCGCCTCCGACACAACGCTATCCACGGGGCTCGTGGGGGCCCGAGGAGGCGAACCGGTTGCCGGGACCGGACGGCTGGCGGGTGTCCGGCGAGTGAGCGAGCGTTATCTGCCGATCGCGGAACACGGCCTGATCGGCGATCTGCGCACCGCCGCCGTGATCGGCACCGATGGCCGGGTGAGCTGGTTCTGCGCGCCGAGATTCGATTCACCCAGCGTGTTCGGCGCGCTGCTCGACGCCGACGACGGCGGAACGTGGAGTCTGGAGCCGGTCTGTGAGGTGACCAACCGGCATCAGTTCTACTTCCCGGACTCCAACATCCTGGTGACCCGCTTCCTGACCGTGGACGGCATCGTCGAGGTCCAGGACTTCATGCCGATCCTGCGCCCCCGGGACTCCGGACACCGGCAACGTCTGGTTCGGCGGGTGGTCAACATCCGGGGGAGGGTCCGGCTGCGGACCGGGATCGCTCCGCGGTTCGACTACGGCCGCGCGGACCACCGCCTCGACGTCACCTCCACCGGGGCGGTGTTCACCGGACCGACGCTTCGGTTGGACCTGCGGACGTCCGAAAGACTGGCGGAAACCGACGACGGCTTCGGTGGCGAGTTCGACCTGGACGAAGGCGAGACGGCCCTGTTCGTGCTGGAGGTGCTCGCCCACGACGAGTCCACCGGCGAACACGACAGCGACCTTCCTGATGAGGTCGAGAGATTGTTCCGGGCGACCGTGGGGTTTTGGCGGGACTGGCTCGGCCAGTCGACCTACACCGGGCGCTGGCGGGAAATGGTGCACCGGTCGGCGCTGCTGCTGAAACTCCTCACCCATGAGCCGTCCGGCGCCATCATCGCGGCACCGACCTGCGCGCTTCCCGAGAAGCTCGGTGGCGAGCGTAATTGGGACTACCGGCACGTGTGGATCCGCGATGCCGCCTTCTCGCTCTACGCTCTGCTGCGGCTGGGGTTCATGAGTGAGGCCGAGGACTTCTTCAGCTGGCTCACCTGCCGTTTCAGCGATCCCGGGGACGGCGAGTTCGGACCGCTTCGCGTCATGTACACCATCGACGGCGAACCGGCACAGGACGAAGAAGTCCTGGAGCATTGGGAAGGCTATCGGGGGTCCGCGCCCGTCCGGATCGGGAACGCCGCGGCGGAGCAGCTTCAACTGGACATCTACGGTGAACTGATCGACTCGATCTATCTGTTCAACAAGTACGGAAACGGTATCTCCCACCAGGACTGGAGCAATCTCCGGCAGGTGCTGGAATGGCTGCTCGAGAATTGGGACAAGCCGGACGAGGGCATTTGGGAGACCCGCGCGGGCCGGCAGGAGCACACTTTCTCCCGGCTCATGTGCTGGGTCGCGATCGAACGGATGGTCCGGATGGCCCGGCAGCGCGGGCTTCCCGCCGATCTCGGCCGCTGGACCACCGCACGTGACGAGATCTACGAACAGATCATGTCCCGTGGCTGGCACGAGGAAAAGGACAGCTTCACCCAGCGCTACGGCACGTTCGTGCCGGACGCCTCGCTGTTGCTGATGCCGCTGGTCAAGTTCTGCGCGCCCACGGATCCGCGCTTCCTGTCCACACTCCGGGTGGTGGAACGGACGCTGGTCGTCGACAGCCTGGTCTTCAGGTACGACCCGGACCAGTCGCCTGACGGACTCGACGGCGACGAGGGCACCTTCTCCATCTGCTCGTTTTGGTACGTCGAAGCCCTGGCTCGGTGCGGGCGGGTCGCCGAGGCCCGGTTGGCGCTCGAAAAGATGTTCACCTACGCCAACCACGTCGGCCTTTACGCCGAGCAGATCGGGCTGACCGGAGATCAGCTCGGGAACTTCCCTCAAGCGTTCACCCACCTGTCCCTGATCAGCGCCGCGATCAATCTCGATCGCGCGATAGGCGACTGACGACGCGGGGAGCCACCGGCCGGTCTCGACCGAAGGTCAGGGATTGGGGTTGGATGCCGCCCCCGCGGGGTACCCGCCGATCTCGGAAGTGTCTCCGCCGGAAGGAGCGGGAATGCAGGGTGATGTCGAAACCTATTGCGAGAACGGGCAATGGAAGAACAAGGTAGAGGGAGGGGAACGCGCGACCTCCACTCACGGCACCAAGGAGGAGGCGGTCGAAGCCGGCCGGGAGATGGCCAAGGAACGCAAGGTCGAGCACGTCATCCGTAATCAGGACGGGACGATCGCCGAAAAGCACAGCTACGGCCACGATCCGCGCGACATTCCCGGCTGAGAGAAACACCGGGCCTCGCGCCGGTCCGGTGACAGGTAAGTGGGGTGGCCCCGGTCCGAGGAGACATCGATCGGGGCCATCGACAGCCGTACCGTCAGGTGCCTGCCGTTGACAATGGCCTAGAGGGTCACTGTGTCGTTGTGTCCGGGATTCGGTTCTTTTCCGGTCAGGCGGGCTTTCGCCATCTCGAACAGTGCGCGTGGCTTGCCACCGGGAGAACTCCAATACTCCGCGGAGTCGGCGTTCACTTTCAGCAGGACCACGTTCGGGTCGTCGGATCCGTCGGGGAACCATGCCTCGACGAGCTCGTTCCACAGTTCTTTCTTTCGCTCTTCGTCGTCGACCACGAGGCCGGTGCCGCTGAGTGAGAGCCAGGAGCCGGATCCGCTGTAGGCGACGTTGACCTGGTCGTCGTGCGCGATATTTCGTACCAGGTCGGCGTCTTTCGAGACGAAGAACCAGGCTGTGCCGTCGAAGTCCACTTGCTGGGTCGTCATGGGATGGCTGGTGAGCTTGCCGTCGGGGTTTCCGCTGGTGATCATCGCGATGCGGACGTCGCGGGCGATGTCGGTGACGATCCGCAGGTCGTCTTCGTTCATCCTTGCTCCTGTTCACTCGGCGGATCGCGTGACGCGGTCACGATTGCCCGGGTGTACCCCGCAGATCGTCGCCGCAATCTTCGATGAGTTCGCTCGCCGAGTGCGGAGAGTGCCCTCGAAGCGCTTCTGCGAGGAGAAAAGCCTGTGTCCACCGTGTCAAGGACGTTCACTGCCGACACCTCGCCCGAGGTCTCGAAACCGGCCACCCCGCCGGCCAAGGCCGAATTCGGCGCGGTGCGCAGTCACATCCGGAACGTCGAGGACGGCGCGTTCATCCTCACCGCTGTCACGGGCAGGGGCAGCGACGCCCGCTTGCTGGGGAAAGGCAACCCGACGGTGACCGCGCCGAACTCGGTCGCCGAGAACCCGAGACTGGACTGGTGAACTTCCACATGTCTTCTGACGACCGCGAAAACCTCTTGTCCGCGGAATCTCTTGCCGGGCTGAACCCCCACCAGCGAAAGGCGCGGCTCGGAGAAGCCCTGCTGCCTCTCGTCCAGAGACACCAGCCCATTCTGGCCGTGCATGTCATGAAAGCACTGCTGGAACTGGAAGACGGCGAGTTGTTCGCGCTGCTCGAAAACGACGCGTGTCTCGAACGAAAGATCGAGGACCTGACAGCCGAACTCGCTCGGCAGGACGAAACGAAGCGACGCGGCAGCCTGAATCTTGGGGAGTAAGTGTGTTCGAAGGTTTCCCGCAGGAGACCGTCGATGTCTATCCCGGGACGCACACCACCTGGCACCGCGTCGCGATCGGCACACGACCATGTCGTCGTTTGCGTGACTCCGGCGGTCGTCCACGCGGCCGGCCGCCACGTACGGTGTCCGACACCGCCGCTCGCCGCGATCGAGGACGCCATCCCCGGCGCCCCACTCGCCATCTGCCGTCCCTGGGGCACCGGGGGACTGCGTGGGTGGACGTCCGCTCCGGACATCATCTGGCCGAGAAAGCTCCCGGCGAAGTGGCCGGGGCGATCGGCGAATTCCTGCGCGCCATGACCGACAGTCTGGGAGGGGCGCACTCGGACCGGTGAAACGAAACGGCAGGCCCGCGATCGACGAGGTCGAGCGGAAACAACACGATCGGGTGAAAAACCGGTGGCGGCACGAGGATTGGTCGACCGTCTCGGTGGTATCCCGCCCGTGTCGATAGGGACTTTAGCGTGGAGTGTGAGCTTGATGAGAAGACTGGGAATGCGGGTCGCGGTGTGCAGCTATCCGGGTTCGTGTGCGAACCCGGGTGATCTCGCGGCGCTGCGGTCGTGGGCGCGGACCGTGTTGACCGCGCGGTCGTCCGCGAAGGAACCCGCGGTGGATGAGGTGGTGCTGGTGCTGGACGAGCTGGCCACCGATGCCCTCGTGAACGGTGGGGTGTGCCGGGCGGCCAGCCTGTCGTTCACGGCTGATGGGGTTCGCGCGGAGGTGACTGCCAACCGGCGGTCGGTGGCTGTGTCGGCGACGCGGCGATGGTCGCTGATCCCGGTGCTGGCGTCGCGCTGGGGCCGTCGTACTGGGGCGGCGGGGGTGCGGATGTGGGCGACGATCGCGCGGACAACGGTTGCGGCACCCGCCTGAGCGCGCTTGGACGAGGACGAGCTGCGGAGAAGCCGGTTGCCTTCCGGCTGGACGCCGCTGGAACTGGTCCGGCATCTCAGATTCGTCGAACTCCGCTGGATCGAATGGGGATTCCGGGGTGAAGCGATCGCCGATCCGTGGGGCGATCACCAGAACGGCCGGTGGCACGTCCCAGGGAATGTCTCTCGTGAGCAGCTGGTCGACGAGCTTCGCGCTCAAGGGGACCGAACCCGTCAGGTAGCCCTTTCGTCGGATCTTGCCGGACGCGGTGTGCCCGGCCCGCGGTGGAGCGGGGCTGAACCCGCCTCGTTGGAACGTGTGCTGTTCCATTTGCTCCAGGAGTATGCCCGCCACCTCGGCCACCTGGACATCGTCGCTGAGCTGGCAGGCGACCAGTCGGAATAGCCGAGGCAAGGCAAAGGTGACTGCCGGAAGGTCGCGGACAACCCCGGTGTCGTGAGGTTCGACGACAACTGCGACGTCGAATCGGCGAGGCTCGCTGACCCAGATGGTGGCGATCACCCGAGGCGCAGACAGGTTCTGTGGTTTTGACTCGGCAAGGTGTGGATCAGTGTATGCAGGGGTATACGGACGGTGCCGCGCGTTGGCGGTTGGGGGTGGCGCCGGTTGAGCCAGCAGCCGGCGCCACCGCTCAAGGTTAGAGCCTCGCTTCCGCTCTCCAACGCGGTAGCAAGCGTGTTGGGCGGAACGGACTAGAGCATGCGACGCGCCCGGTCCGTCCGGTTACCCGGCGTGAGTCTGGCTGGGACCCTGTCGTGCTCGTCGTCCGTCGCGGTTACCGTGAGCCGTGCGCTCGGCCGGCGGGTGCGAGGAGGGGATCCTGACGTGACCGAGGTCGACAGGCAGACCGACGAAGGCTGGGCAGAGGATCGAGCCGCCTTCACCGCGGATACCGGTGGAGAGAACTGGGACCGCTGCGAGGTCAACACCAGCGGGCCCCTGGCCTCCCACTTCGGGGCACTCGCTAAGACACTGCTCGAAACGAATTCCGTGCACGACGCGATGACCCAAGTGGTGGAAGCGGCTCGGCGCATCGTCCCGTCGGCGGACCTGGTCAGTATCACTCTTCGTTCGGCCGACGGACGGTTCCATACGCCGGTGGCCACAGCCGAGTTCGCCGAGGAGCTGGATCAGATCCAGTACCGCACGGGTGAAGGTCCCTGTGTCGAAGCCGCACGCCACGACAGTCCTGGTCACGCGCTGACCAACTCTCTCGCCCAGTCGACCGCGTTCGCCCGCTTCGGTCCGCAGGCGGCGGAGTTCGGATTCGGATCCTTGCTCGCGGTGACCTTGCTGCCCGACCGCAGATCCGATCGTCTCCCGGGAGCGATCAACCTCTACAGCCGTCGCACCGGAGCTTTCACCGACGACGCTGTCGACCACGCCCTGATCCTGTCCGCCCACGCCTCGATCGCTCTGGCGAGTACCGCCGCTCACACCGCCGCCGGCCTACGCGAAAGCCAGTTACGTCAGGCCATCGACAGCCGCGACGTCATCGGCCAGGCCAAAGGTATCTTGATGAACCGACGCGGAATCTCGGCCGACGACGCTTTCGAAATCCTCCGGCGCACGTCACAGGAACTCAACGTGAAGCTCACCCGACTGGCCCACACGCTCGCCGAACGGCATCAAGAACTCGACGACTGAAATCGGGCCCGCGTATCGATGGGCGAGTCAGGACCTGGCGGTTGCCGCGTGATGGCGTTGATCGCATGCTCGGGCGGGCATTCTGCTCGGCCCGGGACACCGGCACGGATAACTCGCATCCATGCCCGCCCGGCGGTCGGCACGGGCGAGAAATCGCGTGGTGACCTGACGTCCGCGTACGTCAGCGAAGCCCGCTCATGAACCGCAAGACGTCCTGGCGCGACGAGATGAGGACCGTTCCATGGTCGGCACCGGGGTAGCTACCGGCCTCGACTGTGGCGCCCTGAGATTGCATGAGCGTCACCATGTCGCGGGTGAGTTCGGGGCGGACGACGGGATCGGCGTCGCCTTGGGCGACGAGTACGGGTACCCGGATCGGTGTGTGGCCTATCTCGTTGGCGGCGAACCACTGCCGTAGGCGGGCCGCGGACCCGGGGTCGCGCGGTTCGAAGTCCGAACCCGCGAGTTTCGCCGAGGCGTACCGTCCGATCATGTCGTCGATGCATTCGGTGCGGGCGGCGCGCATCGACTCGAGGGCGCGGGGGGAGAGGAAGTCGGAGAAGTCCAGTTCGGGGTGCTGAGTCCGTAGTCCGCTCAGCATCATGGTGTACAACGCTTGCTCGCCCGGGGTGACTGCCTGGCCCAGTTTCGACACCTCGCCCGTCATGTTCGGAGCCGGAGCATAGGCGACAACACCCAGCAATTTCGTCTCCCGCGTTTCCTGGGGATCGAGCTCGGCGGCCGCCAGGACGGCTTGGCCACCCTGAGAGTGGCCGGCGGCGACCCAGGCCGGACCGATGGCGGGGTCCAGGGACCGGGCGGCCCGTACCGAGTCGATCAACGACCGGCCCTCGGAGCCGGGAACGAGGTAGGGGTGGTCGCCGGCGGTGCCGAGTCCTTCATAGTCCGTGGCGGCGATCGAGTAGCCGGCATCGAGAAAATCGCGGAGGAGCGGCGTGTAGCCGGCGAGTTCGGGGTCGGTGGACGGGGCGCACTTGTCGTCGAGGCCGGTGGTCCCGTGCGCCCAGGCGAGCAGTGGCTTGTTCGGATCCGGCCGGGCGGGCCGCAGGACGAGCCCGGTCACCTCGATCGCGGCTCCACCGGCGTTCGTCGACCGATAGACCATCCGGCGAACCCGGCTCCCCGGTGGCAGGCCGACCGGCGTGGCCATTTCCTCGACGTGCAAAAGGCTGCTCCGCGCCGCGGGCTCGTCGGGTTTCGCGGCATCCGGAGCGGCGCAGGCTCCGGTGGCCACCAGGCACAGCAGGGCGAAAGGCTTCCAAGCGCGTCGTGGGTTCACCACGCCACTGTCTCATACAGACGTATGATGAAGTCATGGGTGAAGCATCCGATGCCGTCGAGGCTCGCGAACAGTTGGTGAGGGCGGTGATCGGTCTGGTCGCCGAACTGGGGTTCGAAGCGGTCAGCGTCCGCCAGGTGGCCATGCGGGCCGATGTCAGCGGTGGCACTGTCCAGTACTACTTCCCGACGAAGCAGGCGATGCTCCTGGCCGCCATGGCCGAGGTCGCCGCGCGGGTCACTTCCACCGTCACCGCCTACCGTCGAGATCTGCCGCCGGCGGCGGCGGTGCGCAAGACGGCCCGCAAGATCGTTCCGCTCACCAAGGCGAGCGATGAGGAGGTTCGTGTCTGGCTGGCGTTCACGGCTCGTGCCGCGGTCGACGAGGATCTCGCCGCCGAACACCGCAAGACCGGTGGATTGCTGGAAGCGTATCTCGCCGACCTCCTGGCCCGGGCGGCCGGGCGAACCTCCGGCGATCCGGTTGATCGAGCGAACTCGGCGGTCCTGCTCGCGACACTGGACGGGCTGGCCCTAGGCGCGATCACCGAACCGCGAAGGTTACCGAAGCGACGTCTGGCCCGGCTGGTCGACTCGGCCGTGGACCACGCGATCGAGTCGTCGAAGCACGGTTGAGGATCGCGATGGGCGCTGCTTCTCCGTGCCGACGCTGTTTCCGGCCATACGGGGCGGCCAGCGGTCTTCAGGTGACCCAATGGGTGGAGTCCTTCACCTCGACCTGATGAAGGAGAGATCGTTCGGCACTGAAGCAGATGATGCCGTCGAGCGGGTGGCGTGCCTGCTGCGTCGGCGGAACAGCTCTGGCAGAGCGCGCCGGTGTCGCGTCGGGCATGCTGGGTCGGTGGTCTCGTCCGCGCTCGCGGCCGTCTTCTTCGATGTCGACGGCACACTCGTCCCTGAGACGAGCTCGTCGGCTTTCCTGGCGGGATTTCTCGGCCATTACGACGAGTTGGTCACGGCTGAAGATGCCTATGCTGCGGGCACCATGGACAACCACCAGGTTTCGGTGCTGGACGCGTCGGGGTGGGCGGGAACTTCCGAGACGCAAATCCGCGACTGGCTCCACGGGCTTCCGCTGGTCACGGGTATAGCGGAGACTGTGGCCTGGTGTCGGCGGAACGGACTCGTGCCTGTGCTGGCTACCCTTGCCTGGGCGCCTGTCGGTGGTTACCTGGCCAGCCGCTTCGGTTTTCACGCTTTCTGCGGTCCGCGACTTGAAACAGAGCGAGGCTTGTTCACCGGACGCGTGAGCCACCACTTCGACGAGCACGACAAGCGGAACTTCGCCGTCAGTCAGGCCCGAGGGCTGAATCTGGAACCGAGCTCGTGTGCGGCTATCGGAGACAGCCGATCCGACCTGCCACTGTTCGGTGCTGTCGGACTCAGCGTGGCGTTCAACGCCTCGACAGCAGCACGCGCGGCCGCCAACACCGCGGTCGACAGTGACGACCTACGCGCGGTGATACCGAGCTTGAGCCGGCTGATCAGGTCGGCTCGACGCTAGCCGCGTCCACAGTCTCCATGGCCAGGAGCGCATGACCGCGCCGAGGCGCCGGTGCGCGGATCTGGCGGCCGCGGTCAGGCCGTGACGAGTGCCGGTCACGCACCAGCACCTCCAGCCGCCGCGAGGGCCGGATCGCCGGGATGACCCCGATCAGCCGACGCTCCGCCGAGGCTGCTGCCCGGGCGCGGTCATCACCCTGGTCGAACGCCACTCCCGGTTCGTGTTGCTGGCTCCTTTGCCCGGAGAGGGTTGACCTGCGTCTTTCGGGGTATTCGGCGGTGGTCGTTGATGTCTGGGTATGGAGTGTGGTCTGGGATGGTGCTGGAGTTGCCGGTGGCTGTGTGTAGTTATCCCGGGTCGTGTGTGAGGCCGGGGGATCTCGCGGCGTTGCGGTCATGGGCGCGGAAGGTGCTGGTGGCGCGGAGTCGCGCCGAGAGGCCGGTGGAGGTGGACGAGGTGGTGCTGG